>JALSGI010000242.1 GCA_026982835.1 Planctomycetota bacterium
AGGGGCCGAAGCGGCCATCGCCGCCCATGTGGACCCCTCGCGGCGAGTGGGCACGGTGGGCTTGCGGCCCGGGGCCATCACCGCCGCTTGCGACACGCTGGAGTTCGTCATCCGCGGCCGGGGGGGGCATGCGGCCCGGCCCCACGAAGCGGCCGATCCGATCGCCGCCGCGGCCCAGTTGATTTCCACGTTGTACTTGTTCGTTCCGCGGGCCACCGAGTCGCACGAAGCGGTGGTGCTGACCATCGGGCAGATCGAAGGGGGACAGAACCCCAACGTGATCCCCGAGGAAGTGCGACTGGGGGGCACGCTGCGCACGCTCCGGCAGCAGGTGCGGGAAAACACGTTGGAGCACATTCGCAAGCTGGTGCAGGGGCTGGCCCAAACCTCCAACACCCGCATCCAGTTCCGCACCGCCGGGGGTTCGCCGGCGGTGGTCAACGATACGGCCTTGACGCGGCTGGTGCAGCGGGCCGCCCAGGACGCCCTGGGAGCGGAAAACGTGGAGCTGATCCCCCGGCCCAGCATGGGATCGGAGGATTTTGCCTTTTTCGTGCAACGGGTGCCGGGGGTGCTGTTTCGCCTGGGGAGCCATCGCCCGGGCAGGCCGCCAACCCAGTTGCACGCCGCCGACTTCGACATCGACGAACAAGTGTTGCTGCACGGGGCGCGGGTGCTGGGGCGAGTCGCCCTGCTGACCGCCGACAGACCCTGCTCCCCGGGCCCCAGGAACCAAAAGCAGTCGAGGAACCGCTGATGCCAGGGCGTGTGTGTTGGGCTCCCTTGCGCTTCGACGGCGGCGGCCCGGTGCCGGGTACCGGCCCCGAGAGCACAGAACCGGCTCCCACGGGGAGCAAGCTGGAGTTCCGCTCCAACGACGAGCCCACCTTGGGCGTGGAGCTGGAGCTGGGGTTGGTCGATGCCCGCACCATGGCTCTCTCCAGCAGCATCCAGCCGATCCTGGAGCAAGTCCCCCCGGAGCTGCAAGGGGCGGTCAAACCGGAGTTGATGCAGTGCACGGTGGAGATCAACACGGGCATCTGCCGCACCGTGGCCGAGGTGGAGCGCGATCTGCGCGAAAAGCTCCACGTGGTGCAGGAGCTGGCCGAGCAGGTAGGGGTGCGGTTGTGGTGGGGAGCCACACACCCGTTCAGCTCCTGGCACGACCAGCGGATCACCCAAAACCAGCGCTACGCCATGCTGGTGGAGCTGCTGCAAGAAATGGCCCGGCGACTGGTCACCTTCGGCCTGCACGTGCACGTGGGGGTGGACTCGGGGGACAAGGCCGTGATGATCTGCGACCGCATCATGCAACACCTGCCCACGCTGCTGGCCCTCTCCTGCAGCAGCCCGTTCTGGGAGGCCCGCCCCACGGGGCTGGGCTCGATGCGCTCCAAGATCATGGAAGGGCTGCCCACGGCCGGATTGCCCACCCTGATGCGCAACTGGAGCGAATACGTCTGGCTGGTCAACCACCTGGTGGAGACGGGGTTTATCAACACGATCCGGGAGATTTGGTGGGACGTGCGGCCGCACCACAACTTCGGGACGGTGGAGGTGCGGGTGTGCGACATGCCGGGCAACCTGGAGGACACGCTGGCCTTGACGGCCCTGATCCAGTGCCTGGTCAAGGCGCTAAGCGACGTGATCGACCGCGGAGCGTACCAGCACGACTGCCACCCGATGATGGTGCGGCAGAACAAGTGGCGGGCTGCCCGGTTCGGCGTGCGGGCGCACCTGGTGGATTCCTACACCTACGAGGTGCGCAGTTGCCAGGAAGCGGTGCACCGGCTGGTGGAGCTGCTGCGGCCCACCGCCCGAGAGCTGGACTGCCTCCCCTACCTGGAAGGCGTGCTGCGGCTGGCGCAGGGGCCGGACTGGGCCACGCGACAACTGCGGCTGCTGCACCAGACCGGCTCCCCGCAGGAGGTGGTTCGCCAACTCACCGAACAGGCCCGCGTGTGAGCCTTCCCCCCGGGGCAAGAGCCGGCATCCCGGCGACCCGAGGAAGGCTGCATTATTTGATCACGCTGCCGGGCGGGCAGGATTTTTCGGGGCGCAACAGCACCGGCTCCCCGGCCGCTTCGGCCGCCAGCAGCATCCCTTGGCTCTCTTCGCCGCGGATCAACGCCTCTTCCAGGTTGACCAGTACCACCACCTGGGTTCCCAGGAGTTGTTGCGGATCGTAGTGCTCGCGGATACCGGCCACGATCTGCCGCCGGCCCAGCCGGCCCAGGTCCACCACCAACACCAGCAGGCGGTCGGCATTGGGATGGGGTCGGGCCTCGACCACTTGGGCCACGCGCAAATCCAGTCGAGCAAACTCTTCGTAGCGAATCACAGCCTTTGCAGCAGACACGCCAAACTGCTCCTTCCTGATCCGTGGGTAGGGGGAGGGGCCACAACCTTGTGGCCGTCTCGGCCATGACCTTCCGAGGCACGCTTGGGGGAGAGGTCAGGGGTGTGTGTCCCCTAGTCTGATTGCCCGCCGACAAACTGCAACTATTTCCCGCGGCGATTTTGGGGATTTCTTCGTCCGAGGAGTCGCCGGAAGCAGTTGCGAAGCTTGTAACGCCTCGGGGGAAATCTCCGAACACTCCCCACCCGCCCCCGGAAGCGTTTTCGTTTGCGACAAGTCGGAATTTTTTTGTAAGATACACTCACACGCCCCCCGTGCGGTTCTTCCCGCCAACTGCTTCCAAGCCAAAAAGACCATGCCTGTTTCGCGCTCCTGCAAGTCGCCGCAGCCGCCCCCGGCGTGCCTGATGCAGGTGGGCGATTTCCCCGCCCGGGTTTGCCACGGCCGCGCCTCGCGGCGGGCTTTCCTGCAATGGGGAGCGGCGCTTCCGGCCCTGGGGCTGCTGGGCCACCTGCGAGCTGCGCCGGCTCGGGCCAGCGAGCCGAAGGCCCGGGCCGTGATCCTCATCTGGCTCTGGGGAGCCCCCGGGCATCTGGACACCTGGGACCCCAAGCCCCAGGCCCCCCTGGAGTACCGCGGCCCCTTGCAGCCCATCTCCACGCGAACCCCCGGGGTGCAGATCACCGAGCTTTTTCCCCGCCTGGCCCAACGCAGCCACCTCTGGTCGCTGGTGCGGTCGCACAAGACGTTCCACAACGCGCACCCCGAGGCCGGCACTTGGGGACTGACCGGGGCGGCTGAACAGGAGGCCCAGCCCAACTTCGGCTCCATCGTCGCCCGACACCACGGCTACGGCCAGTTGCCCCCGTTCATTCTGGTGGGCCGGGGTATCTCCCGCGACGTGGTGCGGCCCATCACCGGCTACGGCGGCGGCAAGTGGGGCTCGCGCTACGATCCGTTCCTGGTCCGGTGCACCGCCACCGGGGAAGTGCAAGTGCCCGCCCTGAAGCTGCTGCCCGGCCTGGACCTGCGCCGCTTGCACCAGCGGCGCACGCTGCTGGAGCAGTTCGATCGCCTCCGCCGCCAGGCCGACCGCCTCACCGCCCAACCCGGCTACCAGCGCTGGGATGCCGCTTACCGCAACGCCTACGAGTTGCTGACCAGCCGCCAGGCCCAGCAGGCCCTGGACCTGAGCCGGGAGCCGGAGTCGCTGCGGCAGCAGTACGGCTTCACCTCCTTCGGCCAGAGCCTGTTGCTGGCCCGACGCCTGGCCGAAGCCGGCGTGCCCTACATCCAGGTGAACTGGAGCCAGTACGTGGAGGCGATGACGCCCAACTGCGATTTCGGTTGGGACACGCACATCTACAACTACGAGCTGCTGCCGGACCACCACGGACCCGTGCTGGACCAGGCCCTCTCGGCCCTGCTGAACGATCTGCACCGGCGCGGCTTGCTAGACGAGGTGCTGGTGGTGGCCCTGGGCGAATTTGGCCGCACGCCCAAGTTGAACCACCGTGCTTCCCGGGACCACTGGCCGCACTGCTACAGCTCACTATGGGCCGGAGGAGGCGTGCAAGGTGGTCGGGTGGTGGGCCAAAGTGACCGCCGGGGCGAACACCCCGTCACCCCGCCGGTCACTCCCGCCATGGTCGGTTGCACCATCGTAGATCGCCTGGGCGTGGACTCGGTGGCCCGGGCGCAGTTGCAGGTGTTCGGCACCACGCCCACGATCGAGGAACTGTTCTGAAAAAAACCACTTGGGCGGTGCTTCCGCACCGGGGGCTTGGAGGCGTGGAGGCGTGAG
>JALSGI010000243.1 GCA_026982835.1 Planctomycetota bacterium
CGGGGCTCTGTGTCCCTCCACGCCCCCACGCCTCCACGCTCTCCGCCGACTGAAGTCGGCGGCTCGCCGATTGCAAGAATTAGCGTTTGTTCTCACTTCGGTGCGGAAGCACCGCCGCAAGACCCAAGACCCACGACCCAAGACTTCTGGAGCCCTTACTCTTCTTCTTCCTCTTCCAGTTGGGCCTTTTTGATGATCTCCTGCTGCACGTGGGCGGGCACCACGTCGTAGTGGCTGAACTCCATCGTGTAGCTGCCCTGGCCGCCGGTGATGCTGGAGAGGGTGCGGGCATAGGTGGTCACTTCGGCTAGGGGGACCTCGGCCCGCACGGTCATCATCCCCCCGCCGGCCGCGTCGGTGCCCAGCACTCGCCCCCGCCGGCCCGACAAGTCGCTGTTGATGTCGCCCAGCTTGTCGGCCGGGACGGTTACTTCCATCTTAACGATCGGCTCCAGCAGTGCCGGTTGGGCCTGCTGGAACACGTTGCGGAACACCATCGAGGCGGCCGTCTTGAACGCCGTTTCGGAGCTGTCCACCGGGTGGTGCTTGCCGTAGAAGACATCCACGCAGACATTCACCACCTGGTAGCCGGCGATGACGCCGCGGGCCATGCGCTCCTTGAACCCCTTCTCCACCGCCGGAAGGAAGTTGCCCGGGATCACCCCGCCCACGATCGAATCGACCCAGACGAAGTTGGTCTCCGGGTCGTAGTGGAACTCTTTCATTTGGGGGAAGCGTTCGGGGGTGCAGAACTCCTCGGGGTCGGTTCCTTGCGGGAAGGGCATCATGCGGATGTGCACCTCGCCGAACTGCCCGCGGCCCCCGGTCTGCTTCTTGTGCCGGTAGCTCCCTTCGGCGGTGCCCTGGACGGTTTCGCGGTAGGGGATTTTGGGTTCCTTGGTCACCACTTCCACCTTGTCGCGTCGCTTGAGCCGCTCCTGGATGATCTGCAGGTGCAGCTCGCTCATGCCGGTCATCACCAGCTCCTTGGTTTGCGGGTCGCGGTCCAGGCGGAAGGTGGCGTCCTCTTCCACGATCTTGGCCAGCGAGCCGGAGAGCTTGGCTTCGTCGCCACGGCTTTTGGGACTGACGGCCAGCCCCACCATCGGCGTGGGAAAGCCGATCGGCGGCATGGTCCATCCCCCGATGGTCATGCCGGTTTTCAGTTCGGCCACCTTGGCCACGGCCACAATTTCGCCAGGCCCGGCCGAGTCGATCTCTTCCTTCTGGTCGGCCTGGAAGCGTAGCAGTTGACCCACTTTGACCGGCTTGCGCGCCCCGGGCACCTGCACCGCCTCATCGGTCTTGAGCGTGCCGGAGTAGATGCGCAGGAAACTGAGTTTCTGCACGAAGGGGTCGATGCGGGTTTTGAACACCTGGGCCACCAGCGGGCCGGAGGGGTCCGGCTGGATTTCCACTTCTTCGCCGTTTTCGTTGGTGGCCTTGCGTGGCAGGGCCGTCGGGGGGAGGCAGCAGCGGGCCAGGCCATCAAGCAGCTCGTCCAGCCCCGTGCCGTTCTTGGCCGAAACGCAGAAGATCGGAATCAGCGACCCGGCCGCCACCGCCTTGACCAGCAGCCGGTCCAGCTCTTCGCCCTCGGGCACGATCCCCTCGAAGTACCGCTCCGTGGCCTCCTCGTCCACCTCGACGATGGACTCGATGAGCGACTGGTGAGCCTCTTCCGGATCGATGAGAGCTCCCTCCGTGTTTCCCTGGGGCGGGGAGAGCACCGAGACCACGCCCTTGAAATCGCCGCCTACGCCCAGCGGGATGGTGAACAGCGTGCAGCGGTTGCCCCACAGCTCGCGCACGCTGGCCAGCAGCTTGGCAAAGTCGATGTTCTCGGCGTCCATGCGGTTGAAGATAATCACCCGGCCCACGCCTTCCTTCTCCGCCTCGTTGAACATCCGCCGGGTGTTCACCTCGATCCCGGCCTGGGCGTCCAGCACCACGGCCGCGGTCTCCACGGCCCGCAACGCGCCGATGGACTGGTTGATGAAGTCGGGATACCCGGGCGTGTCGATCCACTGGAAGAACCGCCCGGCGTGCTCGAAGTGGATGAGGGTGGACTCGATGGAGTACTTGTGGGCCTTTTCTTCTTCGTCGAAGTCGCAGATGCTGGTGCCCTCGTCCACGCTGGGCTGGCCCTTGGCGATCCCCTTGTGCACCAGCACGCGGTCGCTCAGGGTGGTTTTGCCCGAGGAGCCGTGGCCCACCAAGGCAATGTTGCGGATGTTTTCGACGGTGATGTTGGTCATGGTCAACTTCCCGAACAAACGAAGAAGAGAGGGTCCCAGGGAAAACTAAAGCGTACAAAATCCTGCCGGAAGGAAAAGCCCCGTCCGCCCAGGACCCCTGGCGGCGTGCGACCGGTGCTGTTGCGCTGGAGCTTCCGCTCCGATGCAAGAATAAACGTTAATCTCGCCACCGGCGAGAACCAGCGTGGATTTACGCACCGAACCGGTCGGTTGCCAGCGTTCGCTGCGAAAAAAGCCCCCGGACGCCTACTTCTTGGCCACCTTCTTCGGGTAGCCGGGAGCGGCGTAGAAACTGCGCAACTGCTTCCCGTCGGCCAGGTTCCACACGAAAATCTTGCCGTCGAACGTGCCCGCGGCCAGACGCTTCCCCGGCAAGTGCACGGCCACCGTATAGACCCAGTCCGAGTGCCCGGTGAATGCCCGCACCTGCTTGCGGTCCTTGAACTGGTATTGCCGGGCCGACCGGTCCGAAGCACAGGCAAACAGGAACCCCTGGGCCCGCACCAGACGGTAAATCTCCCCACCGATGTTGGTGATCTCGGCCTGTTTTTTGCCGTCCTGGGGGTTCCACTGGTGGATGCGGCGATTTTCGGCGGCGGTGAAGGCGGTTTTGCCGTCTGGGGAGAAGGTGCAGGCATACACCACCGCCCCGTGGCCGTTGTAGGTGGTGTGCGCCTGCCCCTTGGCCGCGTCGAACACCTTGGCCGTCTTGTCCCGCGAGGCCGACAAGAGCCACTTCCCATCCGGGCTCCAGGCCAGGTCCATCACCCAGTCGGCGTGATCTTCCAGCTTGTGCAGCAGCTTGCCGTTGGCGGTGTCGAAGATGCGGATCACCCGATCCGCTCCGGCGCAGGCCACGCGTTTCCCGTCCGGCGAAAAAGCCACGGCAAACATCACATCTTCGGTCACGGCCAGCAGCCGCACCTGGCGTCCGCTGGTCGCATCCAGCAGCTTGGCCTCCCCCAGCGAGCCCGGCGTCCCGCCGGCCACGGCCAGCAGCTTTCCGTCCGGGCTGAACTCCAGGTCGTAGATCCGCTGTGGCATCTGCCCCCAGCGAGCCAGCAGCTTGCCGCTTTCCGGGTCCCAGAGGGTCAGCTCGTTGTAGCCGCTGGCCACCAGGCGCTTGCCGTCCGGGGCGAAGGCCAGGGCCGTGACCGGCAGCGGGGCCGGGTAGGCTTGCGGGGCCGGATCATACACCCGCGGGATGATCCGCGTCAGCGGAGCCGACTGGTCCGCCCCGTCGAACTTCGCCCCCTGCTCGATCCACCGGCGAATCAGGGCAATCTGTTCCCCCGGCAGCCGGTCGCCTTCCTTGGGCATCCAGCTTTCCGGGTCGTCCTCTTCGGCAATCAGCAAGTAGAGCATGCTTTCTTCCGGCTTGCCCGGCACCACCGGCGGCGAGCCGAAATCCCCCTCCTGCAACAGCAGCTGGTAGCTGGTCACCTGGTAGTTGCTCTTGGGTTGCCGGGGCCCGTGGCAGGCCAGGCACTTCTTCACCAGGATCGGGGCCACCTGACGCACGAAGCTGACTTGCGGATTTTGGGGCTTGTTGGCGGGCTGTTTTTTGGGCTGCGGCTTGGGCTTTTCCTGGGCCGCTTGGGGCTTCTTGGGCTGGGGCTTGGGCTTTTCGGCAGGCTTTTTCTGCTGCGGCTCGGCCGCCGCTTTGGCTTTCTTCGCCGGGGGCTTGGCCTGCGATTTGCCCGGGGCCGCGGGCTTCTTGCCCCCGGGAGCAGCTTGCGCTTGCGGCTTGCCTTTTTCTGCGGCCACCAAAGCCCCAGGCAACCCACTGCCCAGCACCGCAACGACCAACAACACGATCCAGCCCTGGCGCCACATCGCCCATAGCTCCTGTTCTGGCGGGAAGGTTTTGGGAGGGAAACGGGGGCGGGC
>JALSGI010000244.1 GCA_026982835.1 Planctomycetota bacterium
TGGCCCGCCGGGCGATTCACCCAGGCGCTGCGGGAGGTCCAGGCTCGCACTGGGGCGGGAGTGGTTCTTTTGGGCGGCCCCGGGGAAGAGGCCATCTGTGCCCAGGTGGCCCGTGACCTGGACGGCATCGTGCTCCACCTGGGCGGCAAAACTTCCCTGTTGCAGTTGGCCGCCGTATTGCAGCAGTCCCAGGTGCTGCTTTCCGGCGACAGCGGTCCCATGCACCTGGCCGCCGCGCTGGGTACGCCGGTGGTGGCATTGTTCACTTGCACCAGTCCTTTGCGGGCGGGCCCTCACGGCCCCCGGCATCGCGTGCTGGCCGCCCAGGTGCCTTGCGCCTCCAGCTACCGCAAGCGTTGCGGGCGGATGATCTGCATGGACGCCATCGCGGTGGAGCAGGTGGCCCAGAGCCTGATGGAGCAACTGAGCCGGTGGATTCCGCAGCGGCGGGCCGGTTAAAGTTCGGTTCCCCCGGCCCCGGGACGGCCCTACAATGGACCGAAGCGGGCATGTGCGAGTGAACAAGATGGCTTCCCGACAAACCTGGATTCTGGTGGGCGTGCTGGTGCTGGGTGCTTTGGCCCTGGTGGCCGTGGCCGTGGTCCCACTGTCCCCAGAAGACGTCCCGCAGGCATCCGGGCAGCCCGGGCGGCGCTCCTCCAGCCGGCAAGCAACCAGGGTGAATTGGTCCCAGGTCCCCATCGACCGCCAGCGGATCTACGGCTACCTGAAGCAGATCTGCGCCCTGGGTCCCCGGCCCAGCGGCTCGCCGGGAATGCAGCAGCAGATCGCCCTGCTGCAAAAACACTTCCAGCAGTTGGGAGCCCAGGTGGAACAGCAAAGTTTTACGGTCCGCCACCCGCTCCACGGAGCGCCGGTGCAAATGACCAACCTGCTGGTGCGCTGGCATCCCCGGAAATCGCAACGGGTGCTGCTTTGCGCCCATTACGACACGCGCCCCTTTCCCGACCGCGATCCGGTCGATCCCCGCGGGGTGTTCCTCGGGGCCAACGACGGGGCCAGCGGCGTGGCGGTGCTGATGGAGCTGGCCCATCACTTGGGCAAACTGGAGCTGCGCTACGGGGTGGATTTCGTGTTTTTCGACGGGGAGGAGTTCGTGTTCCGGGAAACCGATCCTTACTTTCTGGGCTCGGAGCACTTCGCCCGCAGCTACGCCCGCTCCCGGCGCAACTACCGCTACCGCTGGGGCGTGCTGCTGGACATGGTGGGCGACGCCGAGCTGACCCTTTACCAGGAAGCCAACAGCGTACGCACGGCGGCCACGCGGCGGTTGACCCGATCCATCTGGAACACCGCCCGGCGACTGGGCGTACGGGAGTTCGTGCCCCGGGTGGGCTACGAGGTGCGCGACGACCACCTGCCGCTGAATCAGATCGCCCGTATCCCCACCTGCGATGTGATCGACTTTCATTATCCCTTCTGGCACACGCGGCAGGATGTGCCCGAAAAATGCTCCCCCGAAAGTCTGGCCAAGGTGGCCTGGGTGATGCTGGAGTGGCTGAAGCGTTTACGTTGAAAGGCTTGCCATGCCTGGGTTGTGGTCCTTGGTGGTTCCTGCGGCGTTGGTCTTGCTTTCGGCCGGGCTGGTCTGGTGGCACTTCCGCCAATGGGAACGGCTCCGCCAGGAACTGACCGAAACCCGCGACCGCGACTACTATCGTCGCCGCCTACGCCGCCGCGTGCAAACCAGCGGCATGGTGGGCGTGTTGGGGCTGCTGATGCTGGGCGGGCTGCTGCTGCCGCCGCGGCAGTTCCCCACGCTGTTCGTGCTGTTGTGGATCGGGGTGCTGTTGCTGCTGTTGTGGATCGTGTTGCTGGCTCTGGCCGACTGGCTGGCCGCCAGCCAGTACCATGCCCGGCTGCGAAACGATTTCCTGGTGCAGCGCGCCGTGCTGGAGGCCCAGGCCCGCCGCGCACGCCAAGAACTGAAGCGCGCCGGGGGCGGAAACGGCCCCGGCCGCAACGGCTCCCAAGAGACTTCCTCGCCTTTGCCGGAAGAGGAAACATAATAGAGGCATCTCCCCCGGCCCGATTCCCCTGGCCGCCGCAGCAAGGAACGGCTCATGGAACCTGCCCGTATGGCCATCGCCCTGGTCCCCCTGGCCCTGTACCTGTTTGCCCTGGGACTGGTCCACGCCCGCGGTAAACCCCGCGTGGTTTCCGGTCTCAAGGACCACCTGGCCCTGGGGCTGGCCATCAGCGGACTGGTGATCGTAGGGCCGGTGGAACTGCTGCTGCCGCCGCTGCTGGTGGCCCAACTGGGGCCCCTGGTCTGGGCGGCCATCCTGGGGGCCTACCTTTCGGCCTGGGTGGTGATGGCCTTTTTGGCCTCCCCGCGACTGGTCGTCTATAACATTTCGGCCGAGGAACTCCACGCCCTGCTGACCAAAACGGCTCGAAGCTGGGACCAGCAAGCCCACTGGCTGGGCAACGTGCTGGTGCTGCCCGGGGGCCCCCTGCAAGTGGTGGTGGAATACACGGCCTGGTCCCGAACTGCGGTGGTGCGGTACAACGGGGGCCGGATCGACTGGGAATTGTGGCTTTCCTGGCAGCGGCATCTGCGGCAGGCCGCGGCCACCCTACCCGCTCGCCCCGCCCCTCAAGCCGCCGTGCTGTTCGGCCTGGCCACGGTGCTGGCCGCTTCGGTGGTGCTTAGCTGGGGCCAGAACTTCCAAGCGGCCGTGCGCGAGCTGGTGGAGATGCTTGGCATGGGGTAACACTGCTACGCAGGGCGGTCGGGAGCATGAGACGGTTTCGATCCACGCGGGAGCTGGAACAGGCCGTGGGCCGGGAGCTGGGATGCAGCCCTTGGCTGGAAGTAACCCAGGAGATGATCGACCAGTTCGCCCAGGCCACCGGCGACCGGCAGTGGATTCACTGCGACCCGCAACGGGCACGACGCGAGTCCCCCTTTGGCACCACGGTGGCCCACGGATTCTTGACCCTCTCGCTGCTGCCCCGGCTGCTGGAAGCGGCCTTTGAGCTTTCCGGAGTGCGGCTTTTGGTCAACTATGGGCTGAACCGCGTCCGTTTTCCCGCCCCTGTGCCCGCCGGGGCCCGCGTGCGCATGCGCTGCCGCCTGGCGGAACTGAAGCCCCATGACCAGCAGGCCGTAACCCTCACGCTCGATTGCACCGTGGAAGTGCAAGGGCAGCAAAAACCAGCTTGCGTGGCCCAGTGGCTGCTGCGGGTATTCTGGGCCGCAGGGGAGTAACCCTCCGGATTTCCGGCGGGAAATCTGCGACAGTTCTATTAAGTTGTTTAATAGCAGTATCTTCCGAAAAGCGAATGCGGTGGCAACCTGGGTTTGGCCGCTTCCGGGCTTGGTGGGTTTTTCGCAACGGGACGGTTGACAGCTGGGCGAAAGTCGATACATTGTCGCAAATAGAGTTGCGATTGAGAATCAGTATCAATATAATCAAGCTCCGTCCACCCTGCGTCCCACCTTCCCTCTGTCTGGAGGAACCTGCCCATGCGTCCCCGCTTGTCCGCTGTCCGCTCCGCCTTCACCCTGCTGGAACTGCTGGTCGTCATCGCCATCCTGGCCATCATTGCCGGGGGATTGATCGTGGCCTACGACGGGCTGGACTCCCAGGCGGCCAAGGGCCAGGCCGCGTTCAACATCAAGGGGCTGGATCAGGCTGTGCGCACCTATGCCACCGTCAACCGCCAGCACCCTAACAACTACGATTCGCTGTTGTTCTCCACCGCAGGCGACGGCACCGACGCCACGGCACTGGACATCCTGCCGGAGAAGCTCAAGGGCAAGATCGGTCCCTTTACCCTCACGCCGGAGGCCGTCGCCGCTCTCAACGCTGTCGGCATCACCCACTTGCGCTACGTCACCGGCGGGTATCCCAACGATCTGAGCGCCATCCCCTCGATCCCCAACCGCGTCTTCGACGATCCGCCGCGGGGATTTGGGGTCTCGATACCCTTGACGGCCGGAGTGGTGGTGGCCGCCGTGGAGAGCAGCGACGGCAGCAACTCCATCCCGGATTTCTCCGGGGCCGATCCCGGCACCTCCTCGCGGCTGCGGGACATGGCCGGACTGGACCCCACCCGGCTGCACCTGGTGGTGGTGTTCGGCCTGGGCAACAACGCCACCATCGTCAAGAGTAACGAC
>JALSGI010000245.1 GCA_026982835.1 Planctomycetota bacterium
AGGACCCAAGACCCAAGACCTTCGGTGCGGAAGCTCCGGCGAGCCGCGTGCGTGAGCACACGGTTTTTCACCAAACGGCAGCGAATGTGCTTTGGCTTAGCAACCGGGAGCTGACGCTCCCGGCTCGCTGTGATGCGGAGAATCAGTCTCTGCTCTTGGTGTTGAAGTCGCTTTAATCTCCGCCGACTGAAGTCGGCGGCTCGCTGGTTGGTGTGTGAGTCGGCGTCTTTCTCGCTTTGGCGAGCCCCCGGCTTTAGCCGGGGGAGAGCCGAACAAGCGCATTGCGATATTTTTCTCCGCGGGCTGACGGTGCGCGGCTCGCCGTTCAACCACGGGCTTACGCCCGCGGCTCGCCATCCCTCCAAGCCCCCACGCCTCCACGCCCTCGGTGCAGCACCGTCGCACGCCGATTCCTGCGCAGGTGCGGAAGCGCCTCCTCAAGCCCCCCGGCCCCCGTGCTCCAGCCAGCGCCGGTGACGCTTTTTTTCCAGAACCAAGGCGCACCGCTTGTCGCCAGGTTTCATGCAGTCGGTCCCTGGCGGCAGGCTTGCAGGGCTTGCAGCAGTCCGCGGGCCTTGTGCCAGGTTTCTTCCCATTCGGCCTGTGGATCGCTCAGCGTGGTGATGCCGCCCCCCACAGGCAACTGGCACCAGTCCCCTGCCAGCGTCACGGTGCGGATCAACACGCTGCAGTCCATCTCCCCGTCGGGGGTCAGGTAGCCCAGCGTGCCGCAGTAGGCCCCGCGCACGGTAGGCTCCAGCTCGGCGATGATCTGCATGGCCCGCACCTTCGGCGCCCCGGTGACCGACCCGCTGGGGAACGTGGCCTCCAACAGCTCCACCGGCGAGCGGCCCGGCTCCAGCTGGCCCCGCACCACCGAAACCAGGTGGTGCACAAAGGCGTAGCTCTCCAGGGCACAGAGCCGCTCCACCTGCACCGAGTCCGGCTGGCAGACCCGCGACAGGTCGTTCCGCCACAGATCGACGATCATCACGTTCTCGGCCTGGTCCTTGTCGCTGGCCAGCAACTCTCCGGCGGCAAACGAGTCGCTTTCTACGGGAGTGCTGCGGGGGCGGGTGCCCTTGATGGGGCGGGCATCCACCCGGCCCTGGCAAAGCCGCAGGAAACGCTCCGGCGAGGCGCTGACCAGCTGGCAGGAACCCAGGTCCCAAAAGGCCGCAAACGGGGCCGCGTTGAGCCGCCGCATGTGCAGGGCCAGCTCCACGCCGTCCACCTGCGGGAACAACAGCCGCTGCGACAGGTTCACCTGGAAGGCGTCCCCGGCGGCAATGTACTCCCGCACCCGCTCCACCGCGCGGCGGTACCCCTGCGGGGAGAAGTCGCTGGTGAGCTGCGGGTCGGCCGGGGTGGGAAACTGCGGGGCCAGTTCCTGGGGGGCAACCGGCAAGCCCAGCGGTTGCGACTTGCGCGGCTCGGGCTGCTCCAGCCAGGCAAGCAGCTCCCGGGCGCGGCGGCAGGCATTCCGGTAGCGCCGCCCCGGGTCCTGTTCCCCCCAACCTTGAGAAAAAAGCCAGACCTCCCCTGCCACGTGGTCCCAGGCCAGCACCACGTCGTAGAGGGCCAGGGTGACGTCCGAGATGGGGAACTCGTTGAAGCGGGCCACCGGCACGGTGGGCTCCAGCGCCCGATTCAGCTCGTAGGCCAGCAGAAACACCGCCCCGCCTTGGAAGGGGGGAGCCTCTTCCCAGCGGGCCGGCTCCAGCTCCGGCGAGGCCAACTCCACCAGGGCCGACAGACACGGATCGCCCGGTTCGGCCTCGCACTCCACCAGCTCCAGCGGATCCACCGCCAGGAAGCTGTAGCGGCCAAGCTCCGGGTGCCGCAGGGCACTGTCCAGAAAAACGCAAAACGGCTGCCCGGCCAGACGCTGGAAAGCCGCCACCGGCTCCAGCGCGTCGTCCAACCGCAGGGCAATCCCCCCCTGGGGACTGCGGAGCTCTTCCTTGGCAAGACTCGAAAACGCCATCCTGCTGCCATCACCCGCAAAGAAAATCCAGCCTGGCTCGGACTTTTCCGCACCCGGTTCAACCTACTCCAAAACCTCTCTGGCCGGTAGCACGGCAAAGCTGCAGCCCCGGCCTTTTTCGTATGCCGCGGGGGAGGAGCCCAAGGGCCGCTACGAACCCAGCACGGTGAGAATCTCCTCGGCCGGCAACAGCACCCGGCGGTGGTCTTCCAGCTCCACGAGCACCTGCTGGGCAAGGATTTCCTGGGCCAGCACGCGGGCGCGGCCCTGGCTGGTCACGACGTCGGCCCCCACCTTGGGCAGTTGTTTTTGCAAATCCTGATAGGTGTGGAACTCGTACCGCAGGCAGCACTTCAGCCGCCCGCAACGGCCGGAGATCTTGGAGGGGTCCAGCGTGGCTTTTTGCAGCTTGGCCATTTTCATCGACACCGGCGGCATTTGCACCAGGTGGGTGTTGCAGCAGACCGGCTTGCCGCAGTCGCCGTAGTCGGCCAGCAGCTTGGCTTCGTCCCGGGCGCCGATCTGGCGCATTTCGATGCGGGTCTGGAACTCCCCGGCCAGGTTCTTGACCAGTTGGCGAAAATCCACGCGATTGTCGGCCACGTAATAGACCAGGATCCGCTCGCCGCCGAAGATGTGCTCCACGTCCACCAGCCGCATCTTCAGCCCCAGCTCGGCAATGTGCTCGCGGCACACTTCGAACTCGCGCCGTTCCAGTTGATGGATGCGGGCGATTTCCAGGCGGTCCGAATCGTTCAAGCGGCGTTGGATGCGTCCTCGGGGAGGGTTTTTCAGTTGCTTCATCGCGTGCGCAGTCGCCTCACAGAGCACCTGCCCGGCTTCCAGCCCCCGGTCGGTGCGCAGGATCACTTCCTCCCCGCGAGCGTATTTCTCCGAGCCGGGGGAGCTGAACACCCCCAGTGTGCGCATCTTGCCGAAGCGGACGATGTATTTGGGCATGGGCCGATCCACCCTGCCGGTGGCACGCAAGTCGCTCTAACGGAACCACAAACCGCAGCGGCGGAAAGCCACCGCGGGCTTCGGGTGCATTGTACTCGACGAGCCGATGCGGCACATGGGCAGTTTTGGAAAGCGATGCATAGCCAATGGCGAAGCGCCTGTGGCGGGCTGTATCGTCGAGCATGCGGAGAGGATCGCAATAAACGAATGGACGCTTGTTTTCTCCGGGGGCTGACGCCCTGGTTGTTCTACACAAATTGGCGTTGCTTTGGGAGGGCTGGGCAGTTTAGCAGCCTGTTGAAAAACGCAAGTTTGGGAGGGCGAGGCTCCTGCCGAGCCGCTTTTTTCAGGATGTGCAGGGAATCTTATAACGCGTTTTCATTTCAAATGGACTTTTTCAACGGGCTGCTAGGAAAAAATGGCTCCCCTGCTGCCCGACTACCCCAAGCAATCCCGCCAAGGGCGGCCGCGAAGCAACCTACGATGCATCGCCGACGCCATTTTCTACCGCTTCCGTACCGGCTGTCAATGGAAAGCCATTCCCGAATGGGGGTGCGGCTGAAATTTTGTGGCGGCTTTCAGGCGGCCTGGCGGATGCAGGTGGTCCAAAGGTGGTCAAAAGTTCCATCCAACAGCGCCGCCCGCAGGCTCAACACCGCCTCGGCCCGGCGTTTGCGCCAGTTGCGCATCCCCGATCCCTTGCACCGCGCCCCCACCAGGTGCTTGCACGTCCCCTCCACCGCTCTTTGCTCAACCGCACGCCGAAGTCCTCCAGTAAAAACTTTTGCACTTGCTCCCCGGGCATCCAGGCCCTCAGGCGTACGAGTTTACTCAGCTAGCACATCACTTGGTTTAACCTCCACTTTTGCCCTTTTTGAAGACGTCCCAGGGGCAAACTGATAAAGACATGCGAGCCGCCTTGCAGGTATTTTGGTAGGCACCAAAAAACACCACCAAAGCAAGGAGGCTCGCATGCAAAACAGCATACCCAAAATCGCCCGCCAGGTCACCGACACCTTCGCTCCCGCTTTCACCCCACGGACCCACTCGCGGTTCGTCCTGTTGTTGCTGGGCGCTATCCTCACCCTGGGCTGCCGCACCGTCTCCAACATCCTCCGCCTCCTGGGACGCTTGGCCCCGGGACACCCCTCCAGCTACCACCGGCTGGTTTCCCCAG
>JALSGI010000246.1 GCA_026982835.1 Planctomycetota bacterium
ACTGTACCCGTAGGCGGCCCGGAAATAGTGCCGAATTGCCTCCCGGTGGTCCTTTTTGTCGAAGTAGTATTCGCCCAGCATGAACTCGCTGCGGGCGGCCACCTCGCGCTGGGTCAAGCGCGGAATGCGGCGATAAAGCCGCACGGCCTCCTCTTTTTTGCCGGAGTAGTGCAAGGCATAGGCCCGCTCAAACAAAAGCTCCGGCAGCAGTTGGGCCTGGGGGAGTTGCTCTTCCACCTTGTCCAGCAGCCGGGCGGCCGTGTCGTATTTTTCCAGGCGGTTGGCCGCTTGGGCCGCGTGCAGCAGGGCCAGTTGGCGGAAGCTGGGCTGCGAGGGTTTTTCCACCTGCTGGTACCACTGCAGGGCTTGCTCGTAGTGGTTCCGCTGGAGATCAGGTTTTTGGGCCTGTTGCCCCTGCTGGAAGGTGCATTCTCCGGCCAGGAAGCGGGCATCCTGGGCCAGCTTGCCCCGGGGAAAGCGTTTCAGTTGCCGGGCCAGCACGCCGGCCGCCTGCTGGTACTGCTTTTGCTCGTACAGGGCCCAGGCCCACTTGTGCAGGGCCTGCTCGGCCAGCTCGCGTGCGGCCTGGGGGTCGGTTTCCGGGTGGTCTTGCAGTTTTTCCAGGCGCTGCAGCACCTGTTGGTAAAGTGTGGCGGCCTCGGCGTAGTTTTTGGCCTGGTAGCGGGCCTCGGCCTGGTGGAACAGGGCCTCCGGCACCAAGGGGCTAGTGGGGAACTCCCGCACCAGGCGACCGAACGCTTCCAGGGCCTTTTGCTGCTCTCCGGCGGAGCGATACGCCCAAGCCAGCTCGTACAGGGCCTTGTGCCGCTCGGGAAACTCCTGGTGCTGCTGCAAAAGCTCGCGGAGCTGCTCGATGGCCTCGGGCCACTTCTTCTGCTCCACCAGACACAAGGCCAGGTAGTACCGGGCTTGGGCCTGCAGGGCGGCAGGGGGAGCGTTTTGCAGCAGGCGGTGCAGCTCCTCGGCGGCCTGGTCGTATTGTTTTTGATTGAACAGGGCCAGCCCGCGACCCAGACGCGCCTGCGCGGCCAGCTCGTGCCGGGGGAATTGCTTCAGCAGGGCGTCCAGGTCCTGCACCGCAGCCTGGTTGCGGCCCGAGTCCAGCTGCAGCAGCCCCCGGCCCAGCAAGGCGTAAGGGACCCAACGGCTCTTGGGCCACAGGGCCATCACCTGGCCGTAGGCTTCCAGGGCCTTGGCCCGCTGGCCCGATCGGGCCGCGTACTGGCCCAGCCGGTAGTACGCCTCGGCTGCCAGCGGGCTTTGCGGGAAGCGTTGCAACAGCTCTTCGGCGGTGGCCGCGGCCTGCCGCAGTTGCTTTTGTTCCGCCTGCACGAAGGCCAGCAGCAGCAGCGTGCGATCCAGGCCCGACCACGCCGGCTCCACGGCCCGGGCCTGCTTCAAGAACCGAAGCGCTTCCGCGTATTTTTTCTGCTTCACGTAGCTGCTGCCCAGCCAATGCAGCGCTTCGGCCTTGCGCTGCGGGGGGAGTTTGCCTTCCAGGGCCTGGTTCAGCAGTTTCACGGCCTGGAGATGATCCCCAGCCAGGTGCATGGCCACGCCGTGCCGCAGCAGCCACAGGGGGCGGTCCGGGTGCTGCGGAAAGGCGGCTTGCAGTTGCTGGTAGCTCTGGGCCGCCTGGGCGTGTTTACCGGCCAGCAGCAGCGCTTCGGCCAGCACGAACAGGGCGTCGGCTCCCAGGGTGTGGTCGGGCCAGCGGCGGCGGAACTGGCGGGCCAGACGTTGGGCCTGGTCCAGTTGCTGGGTTTCCAGGGCGGCCAAGGCGGCGGCGTACTGGGCATCCGGGGCCAGGGGGTGTTGTGGGTGTTGCTGTACCAGTTGGAGATAAACGGCGATGGATTCTTTTTTCCGCTGCGGCTGCCGATAGAGGGCATCGCCGCGATCCATCAGCAGCTCGGCTTGCCAGGACTTGGGCACACCCTTTTTCCCCAGCGCCGCGGCGGCCACCCGCAGCGCCTCTTGCGGCTGCTTTTGCTTCAGCAGGCAGCGAGCCAGCCAGTGGGCCGCCTCGGCCGCCTGGGGCTGTTTGTCCTGGGGCACTTGTTTCAACACGGCCTGGGCCTGATCCAGACGGCCTGCCAGATAGTAGCACTTGCCCGCCTCCAGGCGAGCCGCCGATGCAAGCTCCGAACGGGGAAACTTCTCCACCACTTGGAGATAACCTTGAGCCGCTTCGGCCAGCTTCTTCTGCTCGGCCAGCATGTCGGCCACCCGAAGCAGGGCGTAGTCGGCCAGGAAGAACCCAGGCTCCTGGGCCGCCTGGGCGAAGTCTGCTTGGGCTTGCTGGTGTTTCCCCAGGGCGGCTTGCACTTCTCCGCGACGCAGTTGCACTTCGGCCCGGAGCTGATGACGCGGGTAGGACTCCAAGAATCGGGAAAAGGCCGCTTGGGCCTGCGGCCAGCGTTTTTGCTCTTGAAGAGCCACGCCCAGGTTGTACAGGGCCCCGGGGGCCAGACGGCTCTGGGGGGCCTTTTCCAGCAGCGTCTGCAGCACCGGCACCGCTTTGGCCCAGGCTTTGGCCGTCAGGTGGCATTCGGCCTGGTAGTAGAGGGCCTGGTCCAGGAAGCGGCTGTTGGGATACCGCCGAGTGAACTGCTCCAGCGCCTGGGCGGCTTGCGCCAGGGCTTGCGGGTTGCCCTTGGCGGCCAGGTAGCGGGCAATGCCCAGTTGCAGCCAGGCCTGCTCGGCGATCTTGTGCTTGCCGTGCAGGCGGACCACCTGGCTCAAGGTCTCGGCGGCCAGTTGGGGTTTGTCCAGGTGGATGTAGCAGATGCCCAGGTAGGTCAGCGCGTGGGGGACCCGCGGGTGATCGGGAGCGGCCTTGAGGAACCGCTGCCACTCCTCGGCGGCCAGGTCGTAGGCGTGGCGGTTGAACAGCGCGGCGGCGGCATTGTATATCTGCGTGGCTTGCCGCTGTGAGGGGCGAGGGGGTTTTTCCTGGGGCTGCTGGGCAGGCAGCACACCCGGGGCAAGCAGGCTTCCCCACAGCACGACCACCGCGGCGGCGAGTCGGTTCATGGCAGCGTCGCTTCCCAGAGAGTTCCGCAAGTTGGACCGAGCCTCTTCGGCGTCCCGACTTTATGGGTCATTGTACGCATGGCGGGCAAGGAAGGGACAATGGCCCCTAGTAGTGATTATGGGGTCCCCGCTGCCCGGATGCCAGTCGCAGCCGGTGGTGCGCGGCTCTGCCAAGGGGAGCCCCGCGGAGGCCAAACCGGCCCCGGCGGCTTACAGCCCGAGGCGCGGTCCCCCGAAACACTTGCCTTTTCCGGCGGTTCGGTTACCCGGAGCCACCGTGGAGGAGGAAAGGGATGGGAATTGTCGGATGGGGGGTAGAATACGAATAAATATTGTTAGTCAATACTCCCTTCTCAGGAACGGGAAAATGAAAAAACTCACACTCTCGGCCGATCCCGAAGTGATCGCTCTTGCCCATCGTCTTGCCCAGGAAAGCGGGACCAGCGTCTCCTCGATGTTCGAGCGGTTCATTCGCCTTCTGGCAAGTCGGCAGGAACAAAGGGTTCTTGGTCCTCTGACGAAAAAGGCCAGCGGTATTGTCCGCCTGCCGCAAGGAAAATCCGACACCCAGCTTTTGGAAGAAGCCTTGCTGGAGAAATACGGGCTGGAATAAGGCCTTTTCCTCAGCCGGCCCCTTCATTCAAGAAGAAGTGTTCTCCTTGTGGGTCCAAGAGATTACCGCCTGGGGCAGCTGCTCGATCTGCGGCGGGGGAGACTCCCAAAGCTGCAAGGCCACGCGGCGCACCCTGGCTCGCCAGCGGGAATCGTGCAGGTAGTCGATCTGGCTTTTTCCCACCACACGGGCAAGCAGGCACCCGGCCAGGTGGCGCCAAAAACGCTGGAGTAACTTTTCCCACTCGTCCAAGGAAAGATGCTCTTGCAGGATGGCCGCATACTGGCTCCAGAACGCCTCCAGCAGCCTGGCGAATCGAGGGACGGGCAGTCCGGTGGCCGCGGCGTGGAAACACTTGAGCACCAGGTGCGCGTTGAAAAAGCCCAGGTCGAACGCCGGATCGCCGAAGTGGCCCGTCTCGAAATCCACCATCATCAGCCCCCCGGGGAAC
>JALSGI010000247.1 GCA_026982835.1 Planctomycetota bacterium
GTGTGCCTGGTGTGCCGCTACGGCGACCGGCCCGTGGTGCTGCTGGCTGTGCGCAACCTCAACCCCCCCGTGGTGCAATTGCTGCGGCGGATCGACCGCCTGGTGGACCGGCAACGGGCAGCGGGCCTGCGCGGGTTTGCCGTGTTCCTGGGCGGAGAGCTTTCCCAGTGGCAGCCCCGGCTCTATACGCTTTCCCGCAAAGAGAAGCTCCGGCTGCCGCTGGTGTTGCCGGTGCAGCGAGGCGGGCCGGACCAGTTGGCTTTCCGCCCCGAGGTGCCCCTGACCGTGGTCCTTTACCACCGCCGCCGCGTGCAGGCCCGGTACGAGCTGCAACTGAAGCAGCTTACCCCGGAGCGGATCGACCAGTTGGAGCGGGCCGTGCGCAGATTGCTGGATCCGCAGGCGCCGCTCGTGGCTCCCCGAAGCCGGAAAGTGGACGACTGCCCGGCCGGGTAGGCTCCTTGTGCTTCCGCAGGGGCAAGCCCCCGGGGCCGGTCAAGAAGGCGCCGGGGAGAAAATCCTCGCTTGGGGGAGTCGCTTTGTGGCTCAGGCCAGTTCGTCCAGCAGCCGGTCCAGGGCCGCATCCAGCTTGGCTTCCATGTCGTAGGTCCCCTCGGCCAGCGCCCGGCGGACCGCCTCCACCTTTTCGGTGCGGATTTCCGGGAGCGACTTGGCCATGTCGATGAAGCGGGCCGCATCGGAAAGCTGCAGCTCGTCCTGCACCTGGTCCGGGCGGCTGGATTGGGGGGGCTGCATGGGCCGGTGGGGGCCTTGGATGCCCTGCGGGCCGTGCACGTAGCCGGGACCGTAAATCTGCATGCTCAGTTCCTCCGCAAGCAACTCGGGGGCAAGGGAGCGGTTCGGAACAAACCAACGCGGCCGGTTGGAAACGACCGGCGGGGGGCGGAATCCTTTCCAGAGCGGGGCTGGACTACCTTTTCCCCGGGCAACCCTGACGGTTGCTTCCGAAGCGGGGACCTCCTCTGCGGCAGCCAGAGAACCGCCCTTGCCTGCGGCCTACCATAGCCGAACAAGGGCACCGCAGTCCATGTCGCTTGGCGACTTCGCGGCCCGGTAAGAGCATTTCCCCTATCGGCCACAAGCAGCGGGAAAATCGACTGTTTTCCTCTCACGGCCCTAAAACCTTCCTGGCTTGCCTGGCTTGACGCCCGGGGGAATCGATCGTGTTGCTCCGGCACAACGCCGCCTGGGAAAAGCGTTGCTTGCAGGCCGCGCACCTGTTGCCCAGACACTACAACCGGATGGGGTACTTTAAGCGGCCGCTTCTGGGGAAGCAACCCGGTTTGCCTGCCGTCACGGCGCGCAGTACCAGCCCCGCTAGCGCCGCAGCAGGCCGCCTCCGGGAGCTTACGCACCCGGCTCGCCGTTCAACCGCGGGCTAACGCCCGCGGCTCGCCATCCCTCCAAGCTCCCACGCTTCCAAGCCCCCGGAGCGGCAGCTCCGCTGCAAGACCCACGACCCACGACCCAAGACTTCCCCGTACTGACGTGCGCACGCTCCGGATCCCTCCAAGCCCCCAAGCCTCCACGCCTTCAAGCCCTCCAGAAGCTGACGGCGCGCGGCTCGCTGGTGGTTCTATGGTGTGGTGGACGTGGCCAGCTCTTGCGGCACCGGGGCCGGTTGCGTCTCTGTGGCGGGGGGTTCTGCGGCCGGAGCTTCTTGCGGCGGATAGCTCAGGTAAAACACCACGCCCACGAACAAGGCACCCGAGGCCAGGTTGGCTAGCGTGACCGGCAGTTGGTTCCACAGCCACCACTGGGCCAGCGACACATCGGCCCCCAGCAGCATCCCGGTGGGGATCACGAACATGTTGACCACCGAGTGCTCGAACCCCTGGGCGAAGAAGGTGGCAATGGGAAGCCAGGCGGCGAGGATCTTGCCGGTGGTGCTGCGGGCCACGAGGGCCATCAGTACGCCCATGCACACCATCCAGTTGCACAGCACGGCCTTGGCCAGCACGGTGAAAAAGCCAGGAAGGCCCAGCTTCTGGTAGGCCGTGGTTTTGGCCTGGGCCACAGCCACCAGTTTTTCGGCCACCGGGCCGCCGGAAGTCGTGCCGCCCTGGGAGAGCACCACGTAGAGCAGCACCCCGTAGAGGAGACTGCCCAGCAGGTTGCCCAGGAACACCCAGCCCCAGTTGCGCAGTACCGCCCCGGGGCGCAGGCGGCGGGCCAGGGCGGCGGTGGTGAGCAGGGCGAAGTTGCCCGTGACCAGCTCCATCCCAAACAGCACGATCATCACAAAGCCCACGGGAAACACCAACGCCCCCACAAGCGGCACGCCGCTTTGCACGGCGGCCGTAATGGCCAGCGAAGTGGCAAAGCCCAGGAAAGCTCCCGAGACGGCCCCGCGCAGCAGCAGTTGCCCGGTGGAAAGGGCGGCCTTTTTGCATCCGCCTTCGACCATCGCCTGGACCACATCCGGTGGAGCCACATAGTCCATTGTCGCACGTCTCCTGTTGGAAAAGAGGAACAAGGGTCTGTATCCGGTGGTGTTGAGTCGGCGTGAACCCTGGCGAGCCGCGTGCGTAAGCACGCGGTTGTTAACGGCATCTGGCGTTTTACCCTCCGGGAGCTAAAGCTCCCGGCTCGCCGTTGGTTGTGTTGACGTTTTTCGGTGTGGTTGACTGTTCTCTGCTTCTTCGGCTCGGCCGGAGCCTCGTCCTCCCGGTTGTGCCAATCGACGCCTGTTCTCACATTGGAGCGGAAGCTCCGGGAGGGCGAACCTCCTGGTGAGCCGCAGGTTTACCGTGTGCGTTGTTTCCTCCAAACACGCTTTGTTCCTGCCGGGTGCGGAAGCACCGGGCGTAAGCAGCACGGCGCAACAGCGCAAGCCGAGGCTCGCCAGTGTTAAAGCTGGCGGCTGGCCGGTGCCTGTGTTGGCTGGGCCGCTTGCAGGCGGACCCACACCTGGCCATCGCGGATTTTGGTTTCGTAGCGGGACACGCACTCCCCGGGCGGCTCAACGCTGCGGCCGTCCTGGAGGCGGAACCGCCACTGGTGCAGCGGGCAGGTGACCACGCCCTGGCACACTTCTCCCTCGGCCAGGGAGCCCCCTTCGTGCGGGCAGAGATTGTCCAGGGCCACCACCTCCTCCCCTTGGCGGAACAGGGCCACTTCGTGCCCCTGGATGGTGACGCAAAGCCCGGTGCTCTGGGGCACCTGCTCCAGTGCCGCGGCGGCCACAAAGCCTTCGGCGTCGCGTTTTGGTTCCTGGCTGGCTGGGGGAGTCGCTGCTGGAGAGGCGTTTGCGTTTTGGCCCGCCGGATCGGCCTGGGCCGTTTCTTCTTCCAGCCGGGCGAACTGCCGCCGCAGCCCTGCGCAGCCAGGGCAGAACACCGGCGGGTCTTGCCCCTGGTAGCGGTAGCCGCAGCCTTCGCACAGCCAGATGGGCAGGTGGTAGTCGGCATCGCCCACTTTTTGGGCTTGCTGCTGGGAGAGTTTTTCCCGCCAGTAGGCGCTGAAGCTCTGCCCGGGCTTGTGCCGGCGGTAGTATTCGGTAACCACTTCTTCGATGAGCTGGGGGAGCTGGTCCAGGTCCACGCCCAGGCGGTAGGGGAGCCCGGGTTGCAATCGCCCGGCCACGCCGCCGCCCAGGAACACGTCGAACCCGTCGCGGGTGCCAAGCAGCCGCCGCACCCGCACGCCTTTGAGTCCGATATCGGCCGTGTGGTGCATGCCGCAGGCCGAGGGGCATCCGCTCATGTGGATGCGGATGCCGTGCAGTGTGACCCCGCGGCGACGCAGGGCGTCGGTGAGCCGGAGCATCACGCCCTTGGTTTCGGTCACGGCCAGGTTGCAGAACTGCTTGCCGGTGCAGGCGATCGTGTTACGGGAGAGGGAATCGCCCAGGGGTCCCAGGCCGTAACGGGCCGCCCAGGTGGCCGCCGCGTCGCGGAACCCGGTGGGAATGCCCGGCACGAGCACCCCCTGGTCGTAGGTGGTGCGGAGAGTGCCGTCGCCCCACTTTTTGCTCAGGATGGCCAACCCTTCGAGCTGTTCCCAGGAAAGCCGTCCCAGCGGCACGTTCAGCCCCATGGTCCACCGCTGGGATTGTTTTTGCGGGAACCAGCCCACCAAGTCCTCGTAGCTGGCC
>JALSGI010000248.1 GCA_026982835.1 Planctomycetota bacterium
CCTACCGACATTATAGATTGTAAGGATTGAGGGCCGCGGAACAAAATCGTTTTCCCCTCCGGCGGCTATTCCAGCACGGGACAGACGTCCATCCACTGGTGGCCCCAGCGGGCGATCCACCGCTTGCTCTCTTCCGGTCCCCATTGGCCCGGCTCGTAGAAGTAAAGCGGCGGCTGGTCCTCCTGGTCCCAGACACGCTGGATCGGGTCCACGATCCGCCAGGCCAGCTCCACTTCGTCGCTGCGGGCAAACAGGCTGGGGTCCCCGGCCAGCACGTCCAGCAGCAGGCGTTCGTAAGCGTCGGGCATGCGTCCCCGAAAGTGCCGGTCGAAGCGGAACGCCAAATCGGTCAGCGTCAGCTCCATGCCGGCATCGGGCACCTTGGTCTGGATGTGCAACTGGATGCCCTCGGCCGGCTGGATCTGGATCACCAGGCGGTTGCCTGCATGCACCCCTCCGCACTGGCGGAACAGTTGCAGCGGCGGCTGGCGGAACTGCACCACGATCTGCGTGGTGCGGCAATCCATCGCTTTGCCGCTGCGCAGGAAAAACGGCACGCCTTGCCACCGCCAGTTGTCGATCCACAGCCGCAGCGCCGCGAACGTGGCCGTGCGGCTTTCGGGGGCCACGCCGGGGGTGTCGCGGTAGCCGCGGTACTGCGCCCGCAGCGTCTCCTGGAGCACCGCCTGGCGGTCCAGCACCCGCACCGCATCCAGCACCTTCACCTTTTCGTTGCGTACTGCGTCGGCTTCGAAGCGGTTGGGGGCTTCCATCGCGGTGAAGCAGAGCAGCTGGAGCAGGTGGTTCTGGAACATGTCGCGCAGCACCCCGGTGGCCTCGCAAGTGGCCCCGCGGGTGCCCACCTCCTCGCGTTCCGCGGCCGTGATCTCCACGTGTTCCACGAAGCTGCGGTTCCACACCGGCTCGAAGATGGCGTTGGCAAACCGCAGCACCAGGATGTTCTGCACCGTCTCCTTGCCCAGGTAGTGGTCGATGCGAAACACCTGCGATTCCTCAAAGCCGCGATGCAGTTGCTGATTGAGGGAGCGGGCCGATTCCAGGTCGCGGCCAAAGGGTTTTTCCACTACCACCCGCGGCGGCGGTCCTCCGCGGTGGCGATTCAGCCCGGCGGCGATCAACCCCTGGATCGCCTGCTGGAAGTAGTGTGGGGCCGTGGCCAGGTAGAAGACCCGCAGGGCCGGCTGTTCCGATTCCAGCTCCTCCAGGCGGCGGGCCAGAGCTTGGAAGTCCTCCGGGCGGGTCAGGTCGCCGGCCTGGTAGTGAAGCCGTCGGGCAAAGCGGTTCCAGTCCGCCTCCTGCTCCGGGGAGAGGCTTTCCGGGAGATGTTCCCGCAGGTGTGCAGTCCATTGTGAGTCGGTAAAAGGTGTGCGGGAAACCCCCAGCACGCGCAGGCCCTCGGGGAGCCGCCCTTTGAGAAACAGGCGGAACAGGGCCGGCACGAGCTTTCTGCGCACCAGGTCGCCCGAGGCCCCAAAGATCACCAGAACGGCTGCTTGTTGCACGGGAGTGTCCCCTTTGCTGCTACGTCCCGGGCTGGGAAACCGTTCCCGATCAGGCCGTCCTCGCGGCAAACGCGTCTTGCCTTGGCGGGCGGGCAGGCGTTGCAAGCACGGCGGGCTATTTGGCCGGGGTCTTTTTCAGCTCTTGGGCACGCCGCTTGAGGGCGTTCATGACGATGGGGCCGGCATCGGGGCCCACGCTGTTCACCTCTCCGTATTGCGGCTTGCTGCGGCCGTAGGCGAACGGGGGCTTGATGTCCCACTGCCGCTTGGGCAGCAAGTAGCCGATTTCGTCGTTGGCCAGCCCGATGAACAGGAAGGGGCGATTGCCGAAGATTTCCACCACGGTGGGTTCCAGCGGGGCGTCGGGGAAATCGACGTTGGGCTCCACCGGGTCCTGGTACTGGCCGTAGATCATCTCCGGGTACAGTTCCCCGGGGATGCAGGCCACCCAAAGCTTGCCCAACTTCAACGCCGCCACTTCGGTTTCCACGGCGAACTGCTGGCCTTTTTTGACCGGGTCGGTGGGGCCGACCTCGGGGCCGAGTCGCTCCGGATCGCCGGTCCAGATGCGTCCGGGCCGCCGCAGCACGCCGAGGGTTCGGGCCAGGTGGTAGCGGGGGTTGGTCATCGGCACCGCCACCGGCCGGGCCGAAACGGCAAAGGGCACGAGCTCCAGCGGCTCAGCGCCGGCGATGGCCTTTTGGGCCAACCGGGCCACCGCCACCCCGTAAAGCCGCGTGTATTCCCATTGGCCGGGCGGCCAGGTGCGCCCTTGGGCATCGACCATCTTGTCCGGGGTGCTCAAGAGCCCCCCCACGGCCCCGGTAAAGTAGGCCACCGGCACGCCATAGCGCTGTTTGAGCGCATCGACCGTATAGCCCACAAAGTCAGCCGTCAGCAGCGTGTTTTTCGATTCCATGGCTTCCGGGTGGCAGTTCCACTGTACCAGCAGGCCCTTGAGCGAGTCGTCCTTCGTGCGGCGGAACACCAGCACCCGCAACACGGGATCCAGGGCGATGGGCAAGCGGCTGTCGCCCACCAGCGAAGGGGCCTCGGCCGTGCCGTAGAAGGCTTGCACGGGCTCCATGTTCTTTTCCGCCCGGCGGATCGCTTCCACGGTGCGGCGGACGATGAGCTTCAAGTAGTTGGGGTCCACCCCGTAGTGGGCGGGCGTGCGGCCCCAGATGCCGATCACGTCCGGCGCTTCGTGGTTGTGGGTGCTGGAAACCATCACGTAGTGGAAGTCCGGCAGCTGCTTGCGGATGCGTTTCACTTCCGGGTACTGAAGGCCCACCACGTCGGCGCAGGCCAGGGCCAGCTTGCGCTGGCCGTCGCTGAGGACCAGCACGCGAACAGAAAGCGGATCGTGCACTCCGGTGGCCTTGCGGCCCGTGCCGTAGCCGGCAATCCACACGGTTTGGGTTTTGGGGTCCGGGGTGATGTCCGCCTCGGCAAAGCCCACCTGCAGCTCTCCGCCAGCGGCACTCCCGGTTGCCAAGAGACTGCCCAGCAAGGCTCCGGCGATGGCCATCCAGCAAAAGCAGGTGTTTGCAAGTTGCGCAGGCCACAAGCGGTTGATAGACATGGCGATTTCTCCCAAGCAGTGCTGGAAAGCAGACGTTCCACGGGGGTCCGAAGTGGCACCTTGCCGCCGCAGGAGGTGCGGTCGGGCTGGGATGTATGGTGTCCTACTGGGCCGAGGGTTTCAACACCCCTGGGCCAGGAGTTCGTATCGGTCGTAGAGATCAAACAGCACTTCGCGCAGGTTGCCGCCGTGGCGTTGCAGCAACCCGGGCAACGTCTCGCCGGGCCGGAGCAAGCGCTGGGCTTGTTTGTCCAGGTGGGCAAGCAGGTGTTCCAGCAGGGCGGCGGTGGCCTGGGTTTTGGCCAGCGTGGGCAAGCCGGTGGGGGTATGCGTGGTAAGCACTAGCCCGTGCCCGTACCAGCGGCCAAGCCGCAGCCGGAGCTTCCATCCTTCGGGCAGTTGTTCCCAGCCATCGACCAGCCACAGGGACTTTCTTCCCCGGCCTGAGGGGTGCGGGAGCCGGAGTTTCCAGCAGGTGGCCCCGCGGCGGCCGGGTCTTTTGATGGCGAGGCACTGGGCCCCCCGGCTGCATGCCAAGTGCTGCCGCAGGTGCCACAGCAGGGTGGATTTTCCCGATCCGTGCGGGCCGACGATCTGGCCGGTAAAGTGCTGCTGGGCCAGGCGGTCCACCAGCCCGGAAAGGGATTCCCCGGGGGGGAGCCACAGCGGCAGCCGCCCGGGGCCCCAGTAACGGGTGGCAAAGGGGTTTTTTCCCGGGGGGGCGTTGCCGGTTTGCCGGCTGGCCAGGGACGCTTCCACGTCAAGGCTCCTGTTCCGGGGGATCGGCCAGTTGGGGCCACAGGGGCGGTTCCTGGGCGGGACGCCCCCGCGGCACGTTGCCCAGGCGAAACGGACGCTCCTGCACCACCTGGCCCCCGTGACGCAAAAAAAGCCGGACGCGAACGCACCAATAGAGTTTGAGGATCACGCCCTCGTAGGTGAGCGGGGCATGGGGCAAGGGAGTGCGGAACCGCAACGGACCTTGCAGCT
>JALSGI010000249.1 GCA_026982835.1 Planctomycetota bacterium
GTGCTGGCCATCGTGGCCGGGGGGACGATGGCCCATTCGCTGGTCCCCCCCACGCCCGGGCCGCTGCTGGTGGCCGAGGAGCTGGGCGTGGAGTTGGGCACGATGATCCTGGCCGGCGGTGCCGTGGGAGCGGTGGCGGCCGCTTACGGGTACTGGCACGCCCATTGGGCCAACCGCCGCTGGGAGGTGCCGCTGCGCCCGACGGCCGAAATGCCCCAAGAGCTGATCCAGCGGTTCCAAAACCAGCAAACCGAGCAGCTCCCCCCGCTGAGTCTCTCGCTGCTGCCGATCCTGCTGCCGGTGGTGCTGCTGGCCGGAGCCTCGATTACCCGCAATCTCTCCTGGATTCCGCAGGACTCCTGGGCCGGAAGCCTCGTCGGGGCGATCCAACGGCTGGGCGAGAAAAACCTGGCGTTGGTGCTGGCCGCGGCAGTGGCCCTGGGGGTGCTGGTCTGGTGGCAGCGGCCGCCTCGGCGGCAGTTGCAACAGAGCCTGCAAACGGCCCTGTCCGGGGCGGGGATGATTATCTTGATCACTTCGGCCGGGGGGGCGTTCGGGGCCATGTTGCAACAAAGCGGCATCGCCCAATGGGTGCGGCACGCCGTCCCGCAGGCACACGCCTGGCTGCTGCTGCCGCTGGCTTTTGGCATCACGACACTGGTACGCACCGCCCAAGGCTCGGCCACCGTGGCCATGATTACGGCCGTGGGCATTGTTTCGGCCATGGTGGCCGGGGCCGAGCTGCCCTACCACCGGGTGTATCTGGCCCTGGCCATCGGCGCCGGTTCCAAGCCGCTGGCGTGGATGAACGACAGCGGCTTTTGGGTCATCTGCCGCATGAGCGGCCTGACCGAAGGGGAGATGCTCAAGACTCTCACCCCCATGACGGCGATGATGGGCGTGGTGGGACTGGCTGCCACCATGCTGGGAGCCTGGCTGTTGCCGCTGGTGGGCTAGCTTCGGCTCGGCCGTGACCTCGCCTTCCCCGTTGCGCCAATCGGCGCTTTTTCTTGCAAAGCCACGAGTGTCAACTCGCGGAGCAAATTCCGCACATCGGCGTGATTCTGCCAAGCTTTCCTCCGGGAGCTTACGCTCCCGGCTCGCCGTTCTCCGCTGGCTGAAGCCAGCGGCTCGCCGGTTACAAGAATCGTGGTTTTTTCTTGCATCGGAGCGGAAGCTCCGGGAGGGCGAGGCTCCGGCCGAGCCGCAGATTTGCCATGCGCGTTGTTTCTCACTAACTAACACGTTTTGTTCCTGCCCGGTGCGGAAGCTCCGGCGCAGGCGACGCACGGCGCAAGCCGCAAGCCGATCTCCCCGCAGCGTGCTGCCCGCCGGAGTGCTAACTAATCGGCGCCACGGCCGCCTTGCGTTCTTCCAGGCGGACCAGGTAGGCCGTGCGCACCAGGTCGCGCAAGCTGACCAGCCCCAACAGCTCGCCTTGTCCCCCGGTGACCAGTACCTGGCGGATGCGGTGCAGGACCATCTTGCCTACTACATCGCTCAGTAGCGTATCGGGCGAGACGGTAATCGGGTCCTTGCTCATACAAATGCCCACGGACAGCTCGGCCACCTGGGGATCGTAGAGCAACTCCAGGATGGAATACTCGGTGATGAAGCCGACCAACTGATCCTCGTAGTTCAGCACTGGCAACCCGCTGACGCGGTGCGAGTGCATCAGGTCCAGCGCGTCCTGCATCTTCTGATCGTGTCGGATGGTGATCAGCCGGGTAGTCATCACGTCTTGGACTCGCAGCATGGTTCCTTCCCTTGGGGGTGTAGCCGGAATCGGGGCCTGTGACTCCGAGGCGCGTCGATGGATCCTGTTGGCTGCACGCCCCGTGCCGAGACGATCCGGCACGGGACAGCCGGGCTCCCACTAATAATGTGGCACAAGAACCACGCGGGGGGGTGGCCTTTTGGCAGGATTGTCCGCCTTTTCTCCTCCCGCCTGTAGCGAATATGCTGGCCGTAGTCGGTGTTTTCCCCCCTGCGGGTGATTCCCCCGGCCAGAGACTGCCATGTCGCTGCCGACTGCACGAGATGTTTTGCAGGCCGCCCGGCGCTTGGCCCCGTGGGTGCATCGCACCCCGGTGATGCGCTCCCGCACGCTCGACCAGATGCTTCGGGCCCAGGTGTTCTTCAAGTGCGAGAGCTTCCAGCGCAGCGGCTCGTTCAAGTACCGCGGGGCCAGTAACGCCGTGCTGCAACTCTCTGCGGACCAGCGTGCTCGGGGAGTGGTGGCCCATTCCTCGGGCAACCATGCCCAGGCCCTGGCCCTGGCCGCCCGGAAAGCCGGCCTGGCGTGCACGATCGTCATGCCCCGAGGCTCGGTCCGAATCAAGCGCCAGGCCGTGGAGGGCTACGGGGCGCGGATTATCCTGTGCGAAAACACCCTGGCCGCCCGGGAAGCTGTGGCCGAGCAGGTGGTGGCTCGGACCGGGGCCACGCTCATTCACCCTTACGACCACCCGCAGGTAGTGGCCGGACAAGGTACGGCCGTGCTGGAGCTGTGGGAGGAGGTCGGGCCGCTGGAGCTGGTGCTGGTGCCGGTGGGAGGAGGCGGGCTGGCCGCCGGCACGGCCCTGGCCCTGGAGCACCTGGCCGCCGGTTCGGTCCCCCTGGTGGGCGTGGAGCCGGAAGTAGCCGACGACGCCCGGCGCAGCCTGGAACAAGGCACGCTGCTGCCCAGTTCCTACCCGGCCACGATTGCCGACGGACTGCGCACCTCGCTGGGGCGGATTCCCTTTGCCATCCTGCGCCGCCACCGGGTACCCATCCTCACCGTAAGCGAAGAGGCGATTCGGGAAGCGACCCAGTGGGTGTGGTCGCGGCTCAAGGTGGTGGTGGAACCCTCGGCGGCCGTGCCGGTGGCGGCGTTGCTTCAGCGGAAGGTGTCCGTCGAGGGAAAGCGCATAGGCGTGATTCTCACCGGGGGCAACGTCGATTGCTCCCGGTGGTGGAGCGGATGAGGTGCGTACCGGGAGCGTAAGTTCCCGGAGGGCGTGGAGGCCTGGAGGCGTGGGGGCTTGGAGGGGCAGCGAGCCGCCAGCGTCAGTCGGCGGAGAGCTCAAGAGCCCCCGCGTAAGCGGGGGGAGGCGGCGAGAATCGGCTTGCGCCATGCGCCGCAGCTTCCGCTCCGATGCAAGAATAAACGCCAATTCTTGCAACCGGCGAGCCGCGCACCTTCAACCCGCGGAGGAGCGTGCGCACGTCTGTGCGGGGAGGCCGCAGGGCCGGCAGTTCCTGGCCAGGAGCGTTTTCTGCGGGCCGGCTACGTGGGCGCCTGCTCGTAGGCCCGCGAACTGCCCGGTTTGCTGGGCGAAAGCAGCAACTGGTAGAGCTTGCGGCCCCAGGGGGTGGGATACTCGCCGGTGAGGCAGGCCTGGCACAGTTGCTGCTCGGAAAAACCGATGGCCCGAGCCACCGCCTCCACCGGCAGGTAGCGGAGCGAATCGGCCCCCAGGGCGTGGGCCATGCGCCGCTGGTCCTCCTCGGAGAGCTCGAAGTTCCCGTGCAGGAACTTGGGGGCAAACAGCTGCTCGATGTCGGCCATGTCGATGCCGTAAAAGCAGGGGGCCACAATGGGCGGGCAAGCCACCCGCACGTGCACCTCGCGGGCCTTGCCCTGCCGGCGAATCCGGTCCAGCAGCACCCGCATGGTGGTCGAACGCACGATGGAATCTTCCACCAGCAGCACCCGCTTCCCCTGCAGCACCTCGGGCAGCGGGGTGTATTTCAAGGCGGCTTTTTCGGCCCGGGTCACACTCCCCTCGATGAACGTCCTCCCAAGGTAGCGATTGCGGATCAGCCCTTCGCGCGCGGGGATGTTCAGCCGGTAGGCCATGGCGTCGGCGGCGGCCTTGCTGGTATCGGGCACGGGCACGACGATGGTGTCGTGGTCGATGGGCACATCTTCCAGCCGGGCCAGCTCCTCGCCGAGCCGGGTGCGGGACAGATAGACGCTCTGCCCGTCCAGCGTGCTGGCCACGTTGGCAAAATAGACCCACTCGAAGAAGCAATGGGCCTGGCGAGGGCTGGAGGCGAACTGCTCCAGGCGGAACTGTTCCGGCGTGACCACAATGGCCCAACCCGGCT
>JALSGI010000250.1 GCA_026982835.1 Planctomycetota bacterium
CCCCCCGGCCACCACAACAGCCGCAGCAAGAGCCTCCGGCCCGGCAAGCCGATCCTCCTCCGGCCCCCGCCGGCAAACAGCGCGGGCTTCCTCCGCCGCCGGAGGCCCGACGCTCCCCGCCCCGACGCGGCTCCGACGGGGTGTGGGAAATCACCTTCGATACGCTCAAGTTCCCCATCGAAAAGGACCAGCCGTTTCGCCGCGAGCTGCTCACCACGCAGATTTGGGACTTGGTGGGCAAGAAGGTGCGCATCCGCGGCTACATGCTGCCCACCTTCAAGCAAAGCGGCCTGACGGAGTTCGTGCTGGTGCGGGACAACATGGAGTGCTGCTTCGGTCCCGGGGCCGCCCTGTACGACTGCACGATGGTCTATATGGTGCCGGGCAAGACGGCCGACTTCAGCATCCGCCCTGTGACCGTCACCGGCACGTTCACCGTGGAAGAGTTCCGCGACTTCGAGGACGTGGTGCGGGCCGTGTTCCGCATCGACGCGGTGGAAGTGCGGCAATAGCCCGGGGGGCAGCGGTCAGCAGCCACTGGCCGGCCGATCCGGTCCCCCACGAGATGAAAACATGCAACCGTTCCGCCCACGCAGCAAGCGCTCCTTCTCCCCCGGTGTGATGGCGATGCTGGGGGCGCTGGGGTTGTTGCTGGCCCAGGCGGCTTCGGCCCAGGGGTGCCCCTTCTGCTCGGCGCTGAAGCCCACGCTGGCCCAAAAGCAAAACGAAGCGGCCTGGGTGGGGCTGGCCCAGGAAGTGGAACGCACCCCGGCCGAGCTTCTCTTGCGCTGGCTGCATCAGCTCAAAAAGCCCAAGGGGGCCTCTGCCACCGGGGAAAACTTCGCCGTGCCCCGCCGCGTGGTGCCGGCCCGGGGCGGGCCGCTGTGGATCGTCTTGGGCTGGAAGCCTGCGCCGGAGGAAAACACCCCCCGCTGGGAGCTGATCCCCGGGGACGAGCTGCTCTACGGCTACCTGGTCCGGGCTCCCGGCCTGCGCACCCCTTGGCCCAAGCGACTGCGGTACTTTGCACGCTTCCTGGAACACCCCAACCCCCTGGTGGCCGAGGACGCCTACCAGGAGTTCGCCCATGCCCCCTACGAGGCGGTGGCCCAAGTGGCCCCGCAACTGCCGCCGGAAAAGCTGCGGCAGTGGATCCTCGACCCCGAGGTGATCCAGGCCCGCAAGGGACTCTACGCCCTGCTGCTTGCCCTGGGGGCCCAAGACGCGGCCCAGCGGGAGCAGGCCGCCGGGTTCTTGCAGCGCATCCTGGTAGAACAGCCCGATGGGTTCCGCTCCGGGCTGGATGGATTCATCGGGGCTTACCTGCTGGCGGCCGGGCCTGCGGGCTTGCAGTGGGTCCGCCGCCGGTGGCTTGCTGCCCCGGAGAGCGACCCGGGCATCCAACGCCACCTGCTGCGGGCATTGGAAGTGCTGCACCAGTACGGCCCGCGGGAACTTCGCCCCGGAATGGCCCTCTGCGCCCAACGCCTGCTGGACTACCCGGCCGTGCGCACCGAGGCCATTCGCACCCTGGCCCGCTGGCAGCACTGGGACTCCCTGCCCCGGCTGCTTGCCCTGTGGGAAAAGACCGGCCGGGACGACGCCCGGCTGCGGCGGTGGATCGTGGGCTACTTGCTGCTTTGCCCCCGGCCCCAGGCCAGGCGGAAACTGGAACAAATCCGCAAGCAGCATCCGGGGCTGGTCGAGCAGGTGCAGCGGGGGCTGCTGCTTCTGCCCCCGGCCCAGTGAGCGAGGGTTTTCCCATGTCCCGTTCCGGCAAACTGTGGCTCCCCGCAGGCGTGTTGTTGCTTGGGCTTGTGGCCGCGGCAACGCTCCCCGCGGCGGAGCCTCCCCCCCGGCGGCCCAACGTGGTGTGGATCATGACCGACAACCACAGTCCTTGGACTCTGGGCTGCTACGGCAACCCGGAAATCCGCACCTCGAACATCGACCACCTGGCTCGCCGCGGACTTCAGCCCGCGGAGAAAAATGGAGAAAAATAACGCAATGCGCTTATTCGGCTCTCCCCGGACTGAAGTCCGGGGCTCGCCGGAGCTACCGCTCCGATGCAAAAATGAACGAACAAACACCGGCGCTGCCAACCACCAGCTCCCTGCGCAAGCGGCGGGCAAAACACAAACGCCCCAAAAGTATCTTCCCTGCCCATGATCGAAGTGGAAATGAAGTTCGCCATCGGAGACGGAGCGAAGCTGGCCCGGGCCTTGGACACCCTGGGTATCCGCTGGCTGGGCTGTGTGCGACAGCAGGACCACTACTTCAACCACCCCTGCCGCGATTTCGCCCAGAGCGACGAAGCGCTGCGGCTGCGCTGCCAGGGGGAGCAGGTGGTGCTTGCCTACAAAGGACCCAAGCTCGACCCGCAGACCAAAACCCGAGTCGAAATCGAAGTGCCGCTTGCCGCCGGGGGAGAGCCAGCCCTGCAGCAGGCCCAGGCGCTGCTGCACGCCCTGGGCTTTCGGCCCGTGGCCGTGGTGAGCAAACAACGCCGCCGGGGGGAGCTGGAGTACCAGGGCCAGCGGGTGCAGGTGGCCTGGGACCAGGTGGAGCGGCTGGGCGAGTTTTTGGAACTGGAAATCGCCTGCCGCGAGGAGCAAGCCCCCGGGGCACGGGAGCTGGTGCTCAAGCTCGCCCGGGAGCTGCCCCTGGGGCAAAGCATCCGCAAAAGCTACCTGGAGCTGCTGCTGGAGGGCCCGAAAGACAAATAGAAGAGAAAAGAGGTCGCCTGTTGCTCCAGTGGCAGCGCGCGTTTTTCTGTGAACAACCCCTAACGCGCAAGTTTTTTCGAAGCACTGCAAGAGAGCGCACTTTTTTCATAATCCTGGCCAAATAGCGCGCTTTTTTCACCCACAACAAAGAACTCTCTCAACCAAACTTCCCTAACTGTTTTGCTCAAACGGCAACAATGAAAAGACTTAGCGCAAATTCACGCCTCTTGGATCGTCATATTATGGTTTTTCCGTAAGCCATTGCGCAGAAATAGGTTGCAACAAATAGAGAGTACGTGTTTAGCGTGTTAGCACAAGACGAAGCGTTTCCAGAGCAAAAGAGTTGATTTTTGTCCGGCGAGCCCCGGGCTTGGAGCCCGGGGAGAGCTGGATAAGTGCATTGCGTTATTTTTCTCCGCTGGCTGAAGGTGCGCGGCTCGCCATTTACAAAAAAAACGCTTATTCTCTCCTAGCATGGAAACGCCAAACCAAGGGATGTGCTAGCTGGCTAAACACGTACAATAGAGTGCAGGCAGAAAACTGCAAAAAATTCGGGCAACGATTTGTCGTAAGTTATTATAGCAAAGATACTTGCGCAAATCGCTCTCCCTGTTTGCAGGGGGAAGTTTGGCAAAAAGCGGCTTGCAGGAGCTGCTCTCTTGCAAACTCGCCTCCCCCCCGGCCTCCTACGCCCCGATGTTGGCTACCCACACGGCCAGGTAGATGATCAAAAAGCAGATGATGAAGCTGACGATGAACCCCAGCACGTCCAGGGCAGTGGGCCGCTGGAACTCCAAGCCGAAGCGGGAAATGAGCCGCTTGTGGTCGAACCGCTGCGGGTTGCGGTAGGATTCTTCCAGCTCTTGGGCGTCTTTTTCCGGGTCGGGGTCCACCGGGGTTTTCATCTTCACATAGTAGCGGTCCAGAGCCTGCTGCGAGTTGCGGGGCGTGACGAGGCTCAACAGGATCATCACCAGAAACGGGGTGATGATCCGCGGCGGCAGCCGCAGGGTTTCCAGCATGGGATTGGCCACCGGGCCCAGGTCCCAGCCCAGCCAGTCGTAGAGGAAAAACTCCAGGTTGAACTGCCCTTGCCCGCGCAGGCGCTGGTCCGGGGCCAGGCGTTCCCAGGTAACAGTGGCCCGGTGGCGCCCTACCGAGCGGGCCACCTGTACCACGCGGCGGGGTGCCCCTTGGGCGGCCAGTTGGCGGGGATCGCGCGTCGAGTAGGTCTTTTGTTCCCGGCGGCCCTCCGTGACCTGGGTGACCACCACGCGGTCCGGCTCGAACTGGGCTTTCATCAAAAGCTCGCGCCGGGCCGGGACCGGATGCCCGCGTTCGTCCACGGCCACCACGCCGCCGGTCCAG
>JALSGI010000251.1 GCA_026982835.1 Planctomycetota bacterium
AAGTGCTCTGCGGCGGCACTTCCACCTTGGCCACTCCGGGGGGCACCTCTTCGGCGGAGTCCGGCGTGTCGTTTTTCCGGGCCTGCTTTTGGACCGGAGCGTGTTTTTGTTCCCGGGGAGCGCCCTTTTCTTCCGCCACGCCGGTTTCGGAAGGGGGGGCTTGTTGCTTGGACTTGCCGGAGGACTCAGGCGGCGGAGAGTGCTGCGGGCCTGGTTTTTCCGGGTTGGGGGTCTCGGCTGGCGGGGCCGGCCCGGGCGGAGAAGTGCCCGGGGCCCCCAGCCGCGGCCGAGCTTCTTCACTTTCCGGCCGGGCAGCGGGGTCTTTGATCCGCGGGGGGGGAAACAACGCCCCAGGGTCGGGCAGGGTCGGGTGCGGCTCGTCGGGCGGGTGGGTTGGAGAAGCCCCGGGCCAGGCAAAGGACTCCGTTGCCGGGGAAGGAGACTTTCCTTCCAAGGCCAGCATCGGCTGCTGGTCATTCAGCTCCCAAAGCCGGGCGGCTTCCCAGGAGCCGATCACCGCATCCGGCGGTAGGGCCTTTTCCCACGGCGAGGAAGGCCGCCACAGTTGCATCGAGGGCCGCGTGGAAAACGGCGGGGCCTGCTCGGGTAAAACCCGGGAACCGGCCCCTCCCAGAAAGCCCTCGCCCCCCTGGCCGAAGCCCCCCATCGGCAATACCAGCCCCAACAGAAAACCGGCCAAGGATCGGGCGACAGCAGGCAGGAGGGCTCGATGCATCGCTTCGGCACATGCGGGAGCTGGGGCAGGCTCAACTCAGGGGGAGCCAAAGCCTAGTGGTTGCCACCGCCCCCGGCAAGGCGAGCGACACCGCCACTGGCAGCACTGCCACCGGGAGGCACAAAGGAGAGAAAATGCGGATTTTTCGGAAAAAATGCTTGCCAAGCCCCGCAAGATGACTACACTTTCCCATTGCAAGGGAAGTATTTCCACAAAACTAGTCCCTTTACTAGCCTTTCAGGGCTATATTTACACAACAGAGGCTTACCGGTTGGTGCTCGATTCATGACGGCTCTCGTGGCTCATGGCGACCGACTCCGACTTGATCCTGGGCGAACACACCCGCGTGCTGGATCAGCGCTGGCGGGTGACGCTCCCGGCGGAGTGGGTCCAGCTGCTGGCCGGTGAAGACCTCTGCTGCACCCTGATCAAGGAGCGGCCTGGATGTCTCAGTCTCTGGAATGCCCAGCGGTGGCAGGCTCGCCTGGATCAAGAGCTGCAAGTGATCCGGAGCAAGCTCCAGGCCGGCAAACTGGAAGGCAAGCTGCCCCAGGTGCAAGCCCTGGGCCGGCTGCTCTCCACCCGCCAGGCGACCGTCCAGTTGGGCAAGCAGGGCCGGTTGCTGGTGCCCGAGGGGTTTCGCCCTTTTCTGGAGGTGGAGCCGGGGCAGAGCGTGGTGTTGGTGGGAGCCGCCTTGTGCGTGGAGATTTGGGAGCCGAGTCGCTGGAACGCCTACCTGGCCCGGCGACTGCCCCGCTTCTCGCGGTTGATCGAACTGTTGTCCCAGTGACGAAGCTGCGGATCGGCGTTGCCGCTGTGGCGGCGACCCCGAGCCCAGTCGTCCGTTGCCTGCGGTCGTGTCCGGGAGGAAGGACGCACCGGTTGCCGCGTACCTGTCACCCCAGCGCGTAATCGGAACTCACGGAAGGCCCCAGGGCACGGATGCCGCGGACCGTTTTCCTGCCGGACACGACTTTTTCTTTCCGGCTTGACGCCGTTTCAGTCCTCGTTCCGCAGGTCCCCCTTGCCGGCCCCGGCATCCACCCGCTCTAGCACCAGCGAGTGCACGTCGCACACGCCCCGGCCCGGCTGATCCACCACCCGCAACCGGATCCGCGCCGCTCCCCGCGGCAGCTCCAACTCCCCCAGCTCCTGCTCGGCAAAGCTCTGGATGAACCGCACCTTCTTGATCCGCGAGGGCCGCTGCCGGGGACGCGGGGGGTGGGCCTTCTGCAACCGCCATCGGGTGCGTCTGCCGGCCGCTTCCACCTCCAGGCAGGTGCCTACCGCATCTTCCTCGCAGGCATACACCACGCTCACTCGGAACCGGCCCGGCTGCACCACCTCGATCTCCCACCAGATGGAATCCTTCGCGTTGGTCCAGCCGGTAATCCAGTCGTGGGCGAATCCCCAGCGGTTGTACCATCGCAGGCCCGGGGTGAAATAGGCCTGGGGGGCGGTGAGCACTTCCCGCGGCCACTGCGGGAATCCCAGTTGGATTCGGGGCCGCCGCAGGGGCCGGGCCATCTGGGCGAACCACTCCCGATAGGCTCCAGCCAGCAGGCGCACCACCTGGGGATGCTGCCGGGCCACGTTATGCCGCTGGCCCGGATCACGCTCCATGTCGTAAAGTTCCCAGCCGCTGCCCAGGTTCACCGCTCGCCACCTTTGGGTACGCACCGCCCCGGGAAAAGCCACTACGTCCCGAATCACCCCCTCGCGGTAAGCCACCATCCGCCGCCAGGAGGGGCAGCGGGTAAAGATCATCCGCGGGGGCACACCGCCCTTTTCCAGCAGCAGCGGGGCCAGGTTCACTCCGTCCAGGGGCCTGGTCTCCAGGTGCTTCACACCGCACAGGGCGGCGATGGTGGGCAGCAGGTCGATATGGGCAGCGATCTGGTGGATGGAGCGTGGCCGGATGCGGCCCGGCCAACGCACAAAGCACGGCACTCGCACGCCTCCCTCGTGCACGCTCCCTTTCATCCCCCGCATGCCGGCGTTGTAGCGGCTGCCCTCGGGCCCTTCGGCTCCGTTGTCCGAAAGAAAGATCACGATCGTCTGCCGGCTCAATTGCAGCTCTTCCAGCACCTGGAGCAAGCGGCCGATGTTTTCGTCCAGGTTCTCCACCATGCCATAGACCGAAGCGGTGCGGTCATCCAGCCCCAGCGCCTTGTACTTGTCGAAGTAGCGGTCCGGCACCTGCATCGGCGTGTGCGGGGCGTTGTAGGGCAGGTAGCAGAAAAAGGGCCGGTCCCGGTGACGGCGAATGAACCGGATGGCCCGATCGGTCAGCACGTCGGTGATGTAGCCTTGGGTGGGCACCAGGCGACCATTGTGTTCCAGCACGGGATCGAAGTAATTGTCCCAGTGCCCTTGGGCCATGCCGAAGAACTCGTCGAACCCTTGCCCCCGCGGATGGCTGGGATAGTTTTCGCCGATGTGCCATTTGCCGAAGCAGCCTGTGGCGTACCCGGCCCGGCCAAGCACCTCGGCCAGCGTGACCTCCTCGGGCCGCACCGCCTCCAGCCCTCGGGTGACCGAGGCGCAGCCGGTGCGCAGGTAGTAGCGGCCGGTAAGCAGCGATGCCCGGGTGAGCGAACAAAGCGGGCTGACGAAGAACCGCTCGAACCGGGCACTTTGGTCTCTGAGGCGATCCAGCACCGGCGTGCGGATCAGCCGGTTGCCGTGGGCGTGCAGGTCGCCGTAGCCCTGGTCGTCGGTCAGGATCAGCAGCACATTGGGGGGCCGATGTGGCAATCTCCGCTCCGCTTGGGCCAAAACGGCGCTACCGGAACCTGCCAGAATCGCCAGCAAAAGCAGGGGCCAGGATTTGCAGTGCCCACAGCGACTTTCCCGGAGCCGAAAGAGCAGCAAAAGCATGGGGGATTCTCGAAGAGGCAGGCAAAGGGGGTGAAAGTGCCAAAAGCGTACCGGAAACTATTTCTTGGGCTTTCAGGGGACAACCCAGTCTATCTCAAAATCCCCGCTCCCAAGGGACGAATCCCTCCGTCAGCCAGAGGGGGCGTTGACGCAAGCAGCGGTGCTTGCCAAGCTGGAAGTCACCCCGCCATGCTATGGGAAGATCATGGACACGCCACGGCATTGGGTCAATCCGAAAGCTCTCCGCCTGCTGCGGGAACGTATAGGAATGAGTCCCGGCCAGGTGGCCGAGGCTTCGCAGAAGCTTTCCCCGCACTACGTGTCTGTTTCGGAGCAAGCCCTGGTTGCCTGGGAACAGGGAAAGGGCGACCCGGAGTTGGAACAATTGGAAACGCTGGCAGAGATCTATCGCTGCGCGGTGGGACAATTTTTTCTGGCTGCACTGGAACGGGTATTCCGGGAGGCGG
>JALSGI010000252.1 GCA_026982835.1 Planctomycetota bacterium
GAACTTTTGCGGGAACTGGCCGAGATCAAAATCGAGGAACTCCGCGAACAAGGGGTGTTTTCCGCAGTGCCCCATTACAGCGTGCTGGAGCAGGCAGCCTCGGCGTTGGGCAAGGAGCTTTCCTGCCTGACCCAGCAGCGTGCCGCGGCGGAGGTGCGGGCGGAGAGTGCGGCGGAGGCCGCGTGTCCGAGCTGCGGGGCCAAGTGCAGCGTGGAGACGAAACGCCGGGAGGTGGCCAGCCTTGACGGCCAGGTCACCCTGGACGAAGCCAGCGCTTACTGCCGAAACTGTCGGCGGTCTTTTTTTCCCTCAGCGGACTGAATTGGGGCTGGACGCCCGGGCGACGACTCCGGAACTGGTGCGAACGGTGTGTCATCTGGCGGCGGAGGTGCGTTCTTTCGAGCGTGCCAGCGTGGTGATGAAGCGGGTGTTTGGCGTGGAGATTTCCGACACGACGATTGGTCGGCTGGTACGCCAGGTGGGCCAGGAGCTTTCGGTGCAAGAGGCCGGCGGGCAGGAGGAGGAGGGCGGCAAAGAGGTCGTGGTTCCCCAGATGGCGGTGGTCTCCTGCGATGGCGGACGGCTGCGCACGCGTCAGCCCGGCCAGGGGCGCGGCGTGAAACTATCCGGCGAGACGGGCTGGCGGGAGACGAAGAACGCCTTGTTCGAACGCATGACCCCGCAGGCGGAACATTGCCCGGGCGTGGACCCTTGTGCGCAGTTGCCCAGTTCGTTCCGCAGCGTGAAAAAAGTGGCCGAAATGGTGGAAAAAACGTTGTCCGAAGTGCCGGAGGCGCCCGACGATGCGGAGGCGGCGGAGCGGGTCGTTTACCGAGGTCCGCAGCGGGTGCTTCGCAGTGTGGTTTGCAGTCTGGGCTGTTCGGAGGAGTTCGGCAGGAAGATGGAGCAAGAGGCGCGGCGACGGCGGTTTTTCGAGGCCGATCGTCGGGCGTTTCTGGGCGACGGCCTGGCGTGGAACTGGTCGATCTGGAAGAAGCACTTTTCCAGCTTCACGCCGATCCTGGATTTTGTGCATGCCCTGCAGTACGTGTACCGGGCGGCGATGGCGTTGGGCCAGGAGGAGGGTTCCGGCTGGTCGCTGTACGAGGAGCATATCAGTCTGTGTTGGTCGGGACGTGTGGATGAGGTGATTGCCGCACTGAGGGAAGCGTGTCAGCGGCGGGGGGTGTCCCCGGAGGAGAAACTGCCCGAGGACCATCCGCTCCAGCCGGTGATCGAGGCGGTGCGTTACCTGAGCAACAACCGCCAGCGGATGGACTACCCTGCGTACCGCAAGGCTGGTTTGCCGGTGACCAGCGCGCCGATGGAATCGCTGATCAAGCAGATCAACATGCGGGTCAAGGGAACGGAGATGTTTTGGGACGACCCGGCCGGGGGAGAGGCCATTTTGCATCTCCGTGCGGCCTCGTTGTGCGACGACGATCGGCTGAACGAGTACCTGAAGACCCGCCCCGGCTACCCCTTCGTCCGCCGCTCGACCCCGCTCAAAAACGCCGCATAAGCTGAACTGGACCCGGGAAAACTCCGCTGGCAACACCGGGTGGTGCAGTCGATCTCCTACGAGTTCTTCATCCAGCGATTCGGCCAGCGGCTGCCGGAACAGGCCCGACGTGACTTGAGCCGCGTGCTGCAAAAAGGAGACCGCATCCTGCTGGTGCGGAGCTTGGGACGCTCTCCCCAGGCAGCCGCCGGAAGTACGAGCTTTGTTTTCGTGCGGGCCAACAAGGAAAAGGTCGTGGTGGTGGGCTGGCTGCGGCGTTTGGGGAGGCGTCCTCGTTAACTCGCTGGCTCTGCCTGTCCCCGGGCCTGTTCGACCAGCTGGCGGAAGGGTATTTGTCGGGCTTCTTCGAGCATTTGCTGCACTTGCTCCGCGGCCCCTTCCAGGGGGATGTTGCGGCTTTGGCCTTCCCAGCGCCACTTCACTTCCAGCTGGCCCTGCTTCAGGCCCCGCTGGCCCACGGTCACCCGAAGCGGGAAGCCGATCAGGTCGGCATCGTTGAACTTCACCCCGGCCCGTACGTCCCGATCGTCCAGCAGCACCTCCACGCCGGCCTGTTCCAATTGATCGTGCAACTGCTGGGCAGCGCGGCCGACGGCTTCGTCCTTGACGTTCAGCGGCAGCACCACCACCTCGTAGGGGGCCAGAGAAAGCGGCCAGATGATGCCGTGCCGGTCGTGGCTGGTTTCGATCAACGCGGCCAGAATGCGATTGATGCCGATCCCATAGCAGCCCATGATCAGATCGTGCAATTGCTCGTCGGCGTCGTTGAAGCGGGCGCCCAAGGCGCGGCTGTACTTGGTGCCCAGCTTGAACACGTGGCCCACCTCGATGGCGTGGCTGGTGCGCAGGTGGCCGGAAGAGCAACGAGGGCAGGGGTCCCCGTCGGCCACCACCCGCAGGTCGCCCCAGTGCTCCGGGGGCAGGTCGAAATCGCGCGGGCGGTTGGCCCCGCGGTAGTGCTTGTCGGCCTGGTTGGCCCCCACTACGGCGTTGCTTGTCGTGGCCACATCCCAGTCGGCGTAAAGGGGCACAGGCTCCCGGAGCCCCACCGGTCCGGCAAACCCCACCGGAGCGCCGGTCACTTGTTCGATCACCGCCGGGGGAGCCAGTTCCAGGCGTTCGGCCCCCAGAAAGCGGCGGATTTTGTTCTCGTTGGCCTCGTGGTCTCCCCGGATCAGCACGGCCACGGGCCTCCCGTCGGCCAGGTAGATGAGCGTCTTGACGAGTTGGCTGGGCTGGCATCCCAGCAGGCGGCTTACCTGCTCGATGCTGCTTGCCCCGGGGGTATCGACCAGCTCCAGCGGCTGCAACTCCTCTTGGGGCGGCGGGGGCGGCAACTGTTGCGGGCCGCGGCGAGCCGCCCGCTCCGTGTTGGCCGCATAGCCGCACTGCCGGCAGTGGACCAGCACGTCCTCGCCGTGCTGGGCGGGCACCATGAACTCGTGGCTGGCATCGCCGCCGATGGGACCGCTTTCGGCCTCGACGGGCAGATAGTCCAGTCCGGCCCGCTCGAAGATGCGGCAGTACGCGTCGTACATCTTCTGATAACTCTCGTTGAGCTGCTCCAGCGAGGCGTCGAAGCTGTAGGCGTCCTTCATCAAAAACTCGCTGGTGCGCAGCACACCGAAGCGGGGACGCTCCTCGTTGCGGAACTTGGTTTGGATCTGGTAGAAGGTAACGGGCAACTGGCGGTAGCTGGAAATAAACCGCGAGGCCATGTCGGTGATGATCTCTTCGTGCGTGGGCCCCAGGGCCAGATGCACCTTCCGGTTGCCGCGGACCAGCTCGAAGTGGATCAACACGTTGCCAAAATCGCGTGCCCGGCCGGTCCGCTCCCACAGGCTCATGGGGCTCAGGGCCGGCATGAGCAGCTCCACGGCCCCAGCCCGGTCCATCTCTTCCCGCACGATCTGCTCGGCTTTGCGCAGGCTGCGCAGCCCCAGGGGCAGGTAGGTGTAGGCCCCGGCCATCACCTGGGTGATCAGCCCCGCCCGGAGCATCAACACGTGGCTGGGGATTTCGGCCCCTTCGGGGGTTTCCTTCATGGTGGGGATGAACGTGCGGCTCCAGAGCACGGTGGGAACTCCTCCTTGCGGGAAAAGGGCAGCGGGTGCGGACTCCCGGCGGCTGCGGACTGCGGCAGCCGGCCGGGGGGAGTACCGGCGGCCATTCTAGGGCCGCAGGGCGGGATGGTTCAACCGATCCGGCTGGCAGGGCTTGTGCTGTGCGGCTTGCGCCGGAGCTTCCGCTCCGGAGGGCTTGTGTCTTGGGTCGTGGGCAAAGAGCCCCCCGCGTAAGCGGGGGGAGACAGTATCGGCTTGCGGCTTGCGCCGGAGCTTCCGCTCCGACGTGAGAACAAACGCTAATTCTTGCAAACGGCGAGCCGCCGGCGCCGGCCGGCGGTTGAACGGCGAGCCGGGAGCGTAGTACGTGTTTAGCCCAAACTTCCCCCGGCTGATCCGACGTAACTGCCCACAAATACAAAAGTTCCTGCAAAAGAAACTGCAAAATGTAGTCATGTATTTTACGTATATTACCCCTTGACAG
>JALSGI010000253.1 GCA_026982835.1 Planctomycetota bacterium
CCAGAATCCGCTTGCCGGAAAGAATCATTGCCGGGTCCTCTGCGGCACGAGGAGCGGTTTGCCAGGGTGCCGGTTCGTGGGGTTCGGGGTAGCTGATCAGGAGGGTTTTTTGCGGGCGGAGGTGGCCGTGCGGCGCTGCGGGGTTTTCTTCGCGGACGCTCTCTTTTTCCGCGTGGTCGCAACGGGTGTGGCTTTGGTTTTCCGCCCGGGTTTGCCGTCGGCGCTCGAAGAGGGTTGTGCCACCCCGATCCGCGGGCACCACCGCAGCAGCACGCACTGGTCGCACTGGGGCCGCCGGGCCGAACACACACGCCGCCCGTGGTGGATGAGCCGGTGGGCAAAGTCGATCCACTGGCTTTGCGGCAACAACTCCATCAAGTCCTGCTCGATCCGGTCCGGCTGCTTGGCTTCCGTGAGGCCCAGGCGGCGGACGATGCGCCCCACGTGCGTGTCCACCACCACGCCCGAGGCGATCCCGTAGGCGGTGCCCAGCACCACGTTGGCCGTTTTGCGGCCCACGCCAGGCAACTGGACCAGAGCCTCCATGTCCCGCGGCACCTGGCCGCCGTACTTTTCATCCAGCACGCGGCAACATTCCTGGATGGCCTTGGCCTTGTTGCGATAAAAGCCGGTGGACTGGATCGCTTTTTCCAGCTCGCTGCGGGGGGCGCGGGCGTAGTGCCCCGCAGTGGGATACTTGCGAAACACCGCAGGCGTGACCTGGTTGACCCGCTCGTCGGTACACTGGGCCGAGAGAATGGTGGCCACCAGCAGCTCCAGCGGATTGGAAAAGCGAAGCGCGCAGGTGGCATCCGGGTACTGTTTGGCCAGCGCGCGGGCGATACTGCGGGCGCGGCGTTTGCGCTGGGCCAAGGTTTCCTGGGCGACTTGCTCGGCGGAGAGGGACATGGGCGGTTCCTTGCATGCCGCGGCGGAGAGTCTGGACTGGTGGGAAAGATTCTCCGGGGCGGCTCGGGCACTGTCAATACACTACCCACCCCCCAGGGCTGCAAAGTGCTCTTTCAAGCTGGGGTAAAGCGCCCGGTAGGTGGCAAACACCCGGTTGTAAACGGCCGCGGCCTGCGGATCGTGCCGGATGTGTTCGGCCACCTGGATGGTGGCATCGCAGGCTTGCTCGATGGAGTCGTACTGGCCGCAGCCCACGGCGGCCAGCAGCGCCACGCCGTAGGCCGGTCCCTGCTCGGCGGCCAGTCGCACCACGTCCTGGCCGAACACGTCGGCCTGGATTTGCCGCCACAGGGGGCTTTTCGACCCCCCGCCGGAGACGCGAATCTCCTCCACCGGCACGTCCAACCGGCGCAGGATTTCCAGACTGTCCCGCAGGGCAAACGTCACCCCCTCCATGATGGCGCGCACCAGGTGGCCCCGGGTGTGGGCCAGCGTGAGCCCGACGAAGGCTCCCCGGGCCTGCGGGTCGGCATGCGGGGTGCGCTCCCCGGACAGATAGGGCAGAAACACCAGCCCTTGCGCTCCGGGGGGCACCTGGGCCGCCTCGGCTCCCAGCAGTTGGTAGGGGTCGGTGCCCGAGCCTCGGCACTCGGCCGCCAGGGCCTGGCACAACTGGTTGCGGAACCACTGGAGCGACCCGCCCGCGCAGAGGTTCACGCCCATCATGTGCCACTTGCCCGCCACGGCATGGCAGAAGGTGTGCACCCGCCCGCGAGGGTCGATCACCACCTGATCGCAGTGGACGAACATCACCCCGGAGGTGCCAATCGAAGTAGAGAGCACGCCGGAGCGGACGATACCGTTGCCCACCGCCCCGGCGGCGCAGTCGCCGGCCCCGGCCACCACGGGAGTCTCGGGCCGCAGGCCCAACTCCGCGGCCACCTCGGGGCGCAGGGTGCCTGTGACCTCGTGCGACTCGTAGCAGCGAGGGAACCACTCCGGGGGAAGCTCCAACCGTTGCAAAAGCTCGCGGCTCCAGGTGCGTCGGGCCACATCCAGCAGCAGCGTGCCGCTGGCGTCGCTCACATCCGTGGCCAGCTCACCGGTCAAGCGAAAGCGGATGTAGTCCTTCGGTAGCAACACATGCTGAACCCGGGCATAGTGCTCCGGCTCGTGCTTGCGGAGCCAGAGGATCTTGGGGGCGGTAAATCCGGTCAGGGCCGGGTTGGCCACGAGCTTGATGAGCGCCTCGCGCCCTCCGGCCCGCTGCTCGATCTCCGCACACTCTTCGGCCGTGCGCTGGTCGTTCCAGAGGATAGCCGGGCGAATCACTTGGTGCTCTCGATCCAGAAACACCGACCCGTGCATCTGGCCCGAGAGGCCGATCCCTCGCACCTCCGCCGGCTCGACCCCGGCCCCGGCCACCGCCTGCCGGATCGTCTCCAGCGTGGCTTGCCACCAGTGTTCGGGATTTTGTTCGCTCCACAGGGGCCGGGGCGTGTAGCAGGGGTACTCCTGCAGCGCCTCGCCCCGGACGTTCCCCTGCGGGTCGATCACCACCGCCTTGGTGCCCGAGGTGCCGATGTCGATGCCCAAGAAAACGCTCATGGCCACCGCTCTGCCGGAAAAGAGGAGCCGAAACTTTGCCGGGAGGTTCCCCGGGCGGCGATTCTACCGTTTGGCTCCTGCAAGGGGCAACCAACTCCCGTTGCCGCACACTGCCGCGTGTTTCGTTAGTCAGCCTGTGGCTGTCGAAGCCGCTGAACGGCATACCAGATGGCTTCCCGGGCCTGCGGATCCGTTTCTTTGGCCAGGGCTTCTTCCAGCGCCGGCAGAAAAGACGCAGCCAGATCCGGGTGATAGCTCAGGGCCTGGGCCACGCTCAGCCGGACTTCGGCCTCCGGGTCGTTCAAAAACGGCAGCAACAACGGCAGTCCCGGCCGCACGGCCCGGCGGGCTTCGGCGTCGATGCGGGCCTCTTCGGCAAGGATTTCGTCCAGGTCCAAACCCTCTTGGGCCAGGATGTCGCGCCAGTCCAAATCGGAAAACGACTGAGAGTGGGCTTCGTAATATCCGCACCCGGCGCCGATCGAAGCCAGCAAGCAGGCAATGCCCGACTTGTCGGGGGTTTCCGGCGCGGCCAGCAACTCGATCAAGAAAGGAACGGCCGCCACGCTGGCCTCGTAGATCGTTCCCTGATGGCAGATGCAAGAGAACAATTCGCCCAGGGCCCACTGTCGTTTTTCCTGCTCTGGCGACAACAATTCCCGCAGCAGCCCTGGCACGTTGTCCGCCGGCCCGTATGCGTGCGACAAGGAGCTCCATGCAACCTGTTGTACCCCCTGAAGCAGGGACATGATTTCATTCCCACCGAAGGAAAAGAGGGAAGCAGCTTGGCACAACAAGTGTCCGCCCGTTGGGAAACGGTTTCTCTTTGTTTTACTTTTTCCGGCCGCACGAGCCAAACGGAAATGCTTCTGTTTCCGTACCGCCTCGGACACCTTCGAAAAAGTAGTTGCTGGAAGTCGGCGGCAGCCGCATCTACACGGAAACTGCCACATTTGGTCAATCAAAGATTTCCTTGCCAAAAGTGCTTGCCATGATCCGCCTTGCCGCAGGCGAACCTCTGCAACGTGCACTCCAAAGAGGGGCGTCCCCGAAAAACAAAAAACCGCGGCCCGACTTCGAGTCGGACCGCGGCTTGTCGGTTGGACCAGGCCCCTGGTCTCCCTCCTCAAACTGCTCTCAGGAGGCCAGCGGCCTTGGCACCTTTAGTGGCAGCAAGGCACCGGGCAGCAGACCTTCACCGGCACTTGCACGCAGACCACCTTGGGCACGCAGCAGGTGACCGTGTAAGCCACACGCTTGGGCACGCAGCGGCGAACCTTGATGGTCTTGGTGTAGTGCACCGGTTTGCAGACCGTGTAGGGCACCTTCTTCACGCGAGTCTCCCGCACCAGCTTGCACACCGTGTAGGTGCAGGTCTTGACCCGTTTCTCGGGCACCATCTTGCACACCTTGTAGGTGCAAACCTTGACCCGCTTCTCGGGTACCATCTTGCACACCTTGTAGGTGCAGACCTTGACCCGCTTCTCGGGTACCATCTTGCACACCTTGTAGGTGCAGACCTTGACCCGCTTCTCGGGTACC
>JALSGI010000254.1 GCA_026982835.1 Planctomycetota bacterium
GAATCTCCCGGCGGCAAGTCTTCTCCATCCCCCAAGCCTTCGCCCCCTGGGGGCTCCGCCCCCGGCGACCAGCCTCCGAAGGAGCAAAAGCCCGGGCAAGACGCCTCCGGCACAAAGCCTGCGGGAGGGGAAAAAGCTGCCGGAACGTGGCAAGTGGTGTTCCGTCTCGGCCCGGGGCGAACGCTCTGGCCGGGAGGGAAAGAGCCGCCCCGGGGCGATCTGGGCACCAGGCGCTTCGGGATCGACTGGCCCGATTTTCTCGGGCCCCACCGGGACAACAAAAGTCCCGAGCGCGGGCTTCCCCGCCGCTGGCCCTCCGGCGGCCCGCCCCTGGTGTGGAGCTGCTCGCTGGGCGACGGTTACCCGGCCCCCAGCGTGGCCCGGGGCAGAATCTACCTCTTCAGCCAGTATGGCACCACGGTGCGGCTTTCCTGCCGGCGAAGCGAAACCGGGGAGGAGCTGTGGCGGTTCGAGTATCCCAGCCACTACCAGGACCTTTACGGCTACGACAACGGCCCGCGCTGCACGCCTGTGGTGGACGGAAACCGGGTTTACCTCCTGGGGGCTGAAGGGATGCTGCACTGCCTGGAGGCCGAAAGTGGCAAGCCCTTGTGGCGGCTGGATACTGCAAAGCGCTTCGGCGTGGTGCAGAACTTCTTCGGTGTGGGAAGCACGCCCGTGGTGGAAGGAGACTTGCTGCTGGTGCAGGTGGGCGGCAGCCCGCCGGAAGACCAGAACGTCCCGCCCGGGCAGCTGGACCTGGTCCATCCCAACGGCACGGCGCTGGTGGCCCTGGACAAGCGCACGGGCCAGGTGAAGTGGGCCACGGGCGACGAGTTGGCCAGCTACGCCAGCCCCGTGGTGCGCACCCTCGGCGGCAAGCGGCGCTGTTTGCTCTTTGCCCGCGGCGGGCTGCTGGGGGTGGAGGTGCCCGAGGGCCGCGTCTGGTTCCATTTTCCCTGGCGAGCTCCCATCCTGGAGAGCGTCAATGCGGCCACGCCGGTGGTGGTGGGCCAGGAGGTGTTTCTTTCGGAGACCTACGGGCCGGGCAGCGTGTTGCTTTCCCTCAAAGGAAAACAACCCCAGGTCCTCTGGTCCGACGCCCAGCGCCAGCGGGACAAGGCCATGCAGTGCCACTGGGCCACGCCCATCTATCACCAGGGCTACCTTTACGGTTGCAGCGGCCGCCACACCGGCACGGCCGATCTGCGGTGCATCCAGTGGAAGACCGGCCGGGTGATGTGGCGCAAAAAGCGCACCACCCGCTGCTCGCTGCTTTACGTGGACGAGCACCTGGTGGTGCTGGGCGAGTACGGGGACTTGATGCTTTTGCGGGCCACGCCGGAGCGGTTCGAGCTGGTGCAGCACTGGCTGCTGGAGGATCCTCGGGAGCCGGGCCGCCCGCTTTTGCGCTACCCGGCCTGGGCCGCCCCGGTGCTTTCCCACGGCTTACTCTACCTTCGCGGCCAAGGCCGCCTGGTGTGCCTGGAGCTGATCCCCCGACCCTCCCGGCAACAAACCCCTTTGTCCCCGTAAAACGGTAAAACTCCCGGGCTCGCGGCGGGGGCTCCTCCGGGGGCTGACGGTGCGCAAGTGGCCGGGTAGTGATCGCGTCTGCGCTTGTGGTGATTCGGCGACCCCCGGGCTTGGAGCCCGGGGAGAGCCGGATTAACACGTGTTGGTCGATCTTATCCGCCAGCTAAGTACGTGTTTCGCGTGCTAGCACAAGGTGTGATGTGTCCAAACCATAAAGCAAGCCGAAGGCTTGCCAGCCCAGTAGCCGGTGGTCGGAGCGCAGCGGAGACCACCGGAAAGCACGGCCATTACCCCACCCAGCACCCCGCCAGGGGTGCCAGAAATAGCGAACGGTTCCCCCATCTGGCATCCCTTCGGGATGCTCAAGGACAAGGAAAAATGCTGCCTTCCGGGGGTCTGACGACCGTGAGGCTACGAAGCTGCGACGCCTGCGGCGTCGAACTTCGGCTGCTAGCTGGCTAAACACGTACCCAGCTAAAGCTGGCGGCTGGCCACCCCTCCAAGCCCTCAAGCCTCCACGCCCCCAAGCCCCCGGAGCGGAAGCTCCGGCAAGACCCACGACCCAAGACCCAAGACGCCGCAGGCCGCAAGCCGATTGGCGCTCCGGGAGCTACCGCTCCCCGGCTCGCTGTTGGCTAATGGCCATTTACCGCCGGCTGTTCGCTGGTGGCCGCTGGCCGTTTGCCGGATAGGATTCCTAGCCGTCTTTTTTTTTGCGGCCGAAGATTTTCCCCCTTGCTGGCGCTGCCAGCAGGGATTGCTCTTTGTCTGCCCGCGGGCTTCCCGCTAGCATCGCCCTGGAAGGCAAACCCTCCGAAAGTCCAGGCCGCTTTCCGGCACGGAAGCCGCAGGATTCCTGGCCATGGAAGCCGCAAAAGCCTCCTCTTGGCAACAACGATCATCGCAGCCGCGTCCGGGCCGCTGGTGGTCGCTGGATGGGATTTCCGTCTGCATTCCCGCTTACAACGAGGCGGAGCATCTGCCCCAGGTGGTCGAGGAAGCCTTCGACACCCTGGCCCAATTGCCCGGCGAGCACGAAGTGCTGGTGGCCGACGACGGCAGCACGGACGCCACGCCGGCGGTGCTGGAGTATCTCGGCAGCCGGTGGCCCCGTTTGCGCGTGCTGCACCATCCGCGCAATTTGGGACTTGCTGAGGCTCAGCGCACGCTGCTGCGAGCCGCCCAGGGACGCTACATCTTCCACATCGGGGCCGACGGGCAGTGGCGGATGGCCGAAATGGCCCGCATGCTGCCGCTTTTACAGCAGGGATACGATCTGGTCATCGGTGTGCGGCGGCGCAAGTGTTACGGTCCCTGGCGGCGGCTGGTCAGCTGGAGCTACAACCAACTGGTGGCCTGGCTCTGGGGGCAGCACTTTCGGGACCTGGGCTCGCTGAAGATGGCACGGGCCGCCCTGTGGAAGCAACTGCAAGTGCAGGCCCACTCGGCCTTTGCCAACGCCCAGCGGGTACTTTTGGCCTGGGCCAACGGGGCTCGCGTGGCTTGGCTGCCGGTGGAGCACTACCCGCGCCGCCGGGGGCGCAGCAGTTTCGTGCATCCGCGCCAGGCGTTTCGGGCGGCCTGGGAACTGGTGCGGTTCCGGTTTTCCGGTTACAGTAAACTCCAGGTGGCCGACCCATCCTGGCCTCTGGATCGAGAATCGGAAACGGTTTCGGTTGAACCCTGCCGCCGGGCGGCCTAAAATTGTGTCGGCAGAGACTGCAAAAATTACTCGTTTCCAGGGAGTGTGCGTGCTATGGCCATTACCTTGACCGAACGGGCTGCAAGCGAGGCCCTCCGCGTGATGAAAGAGCAGAACCTGGAAGGGGCGATGGTCCGCGTGGGCGTGCTGGGAGGCGGTTGCAGCGGCTTCCAGTACCGCTTCCAGTTCGACAATAACTACGACCCGCAGCAGGACCACCTCTACGAGCAGCACGGGCTGAAGGTGGTGGTGGACAAAAAGAGCGAGCTGTTTCTGGACGGGCTGACGATCGACTTCTATGAAGGGCTGGACCGCCGCGGCTTTACCTTCAACAACCCCAACGCCGTGCGCACCTGCGGTTGCGGTTCTTCCTTCCAGGTGTAAACCGGCAGCGCGACCAGGCCAGATGAGAAACCACGGCTCCTCCGTTCCGGGGAGCCGTTTTTTTGTGCGTCGCAAGAACCGTTGATTTTGTTTGTGGAGCAAAATGGCGAGCCGCATGCGTGAGCATGCGGTTGCTTTGGCCGCGCCGTATGCTCCCCCCGCTGACGCAGGGGGCTCTTGGGCTCCTCCGCCGACTGAAGTCGGCGGCTCGCCGGTGGCGAGAATGAACGCTTATTCTCGCATCGGAGCGGAAGCTCCGGCGCAAGACCCAAGACCCACGACCCAAGACCTCTGGAGCGGAAGCTCCGGCGCAAGCCGCAAGCCGACTCGCCGACTCCCCCCGCTAACGCGGGGGGCTCTTGGTCGTGCAAGTTGACGTTTGTTCTCACCCCGGTGCGGCAGCACCGTCCGCAAGACCCAAGACCCAC
>JALSGI010000255.1 GCA_026982835.1 Planctomycetota bacterium
GCGCTGGGTGGTGGTGCAGTGGGCTCCCCAGGGGCACTTGCTTCTTCGCGTCTCGGGCCGCACCTACGGCTGGTACCGGCTGTGCCGGGACGGCGTGGAGCCGGACCCCTACTTCCATCCCGAGGTGGTGCTGGCCGCGGACCTGGGAGCAATCCACCAGATGCTGTCCGAGGATTAATCCAACAACAGTCTCACCGGCGTTGTGGGCGGGGCCGGGTAATTTATTACCCAGCCCGGGCCTGATTCTCGCCTTGGTTCTCTTCGAAGTTGCTCCTTGAGCCGCCCCCGGCCGTCGGTATCGATTCGGCGCAAGCACCCGACGGCAGGTTTCTGTTAAAATGAGAGCATGCAGATGGCCCCCGATGGGCCATCTCCCGACGGACGCTACCTGTAGAGGTTCCCGCCATGGACGGCCTTGCGGACTTCGGGCCGGTCGTTGAAGCACCCGTAGCGGCCCTCTGCCGGGGGCCGGCACGAGGACCGGTGCCAGGACACCTTTCGAGCGGACACCGTTCGGAAAGGAGCCGGATTTTTTCCAAAAAATAGTGGACGCCGAAAAGCCGTTTGTGCTACGGCTGAAAGAAAGGGCCAGGAAGGCCGCATGGAGAAGATACTCCAGAAAAGAAACGCAAGGAGGCTTACAATGCCTGCTGCCTGCGTGGCGAAAAAAGCGTTCTTTCCAAGCGGACGTGTTCCCCACGACTTGTTCCCCGCAAAAAACAACACGCCGAAAACGCTCTTTTGGTACCATGAAGAAGTAGCGGCAGGACAAGTGCCGCTTCGGCTGGCCGAACCAGGCTGCCTATCGTTCCCACCCTTGGCTGGCGGAAACAGGAAGTTTCCTGTCTCTCAAGTACTCCCAAGCATGGAGGCACTCCGATGGCTTCTCCCCTTCTGACCATGGACGACGTCTGTGAGCGGCTGCGGGTCAGCCCTCGCACGATCCGTCGCTGGCTGCGCGAAGGGAAGTTTCCCCAGCCGATCCGGCTGGGCGATGCGCCCAACTCCCCCCTGCGCTGGCCGGAAGAAGATATCCAGCAGTGGCTGGATCAGCGCCGAGCTGCAAGCCAACCGGCCGTCGCGCAAGTGCAGCACGGTCGTCCGCGATAGTTCGCTATCCCCCAAGAAACGAAGGAGCCAAAGATGGCTTATACATTTCGCAAGTACCGCTACCGGACTTGTCCCCGGACGGGCAAGCGCGTGCGGGTGAAGCTGTCCAACTGGTACTACCGTATCACGGTGAACGGAAAACGCATCGAACGGGCCGGGCTGCCTGACCGCCGGGCCACAGAGCAGTTGGCCGCCCGGGAGGAAAGGCGGCTGCGGCTGCAGCTGCAGGGGCTGCTGGACCCCTGGCAGGAGGCCCAAGACGCGTCGATCCAACAACATCTGGACGCTTTTGCGGCCCATCTGAAGCTAAAAGGCGATACCCCTCGCTACATCGACCAGACGATCAGGCGGCTTGCCCGCTTGTTCCACCAGGCGGGCATCCACACGCTGGCCCAACTTGCTCTCCCCCCAGTGGAGCACTGGACGCAGCAGGCCGCAGCCGGGGGACTCTGTGCCTCCACGATCCGGCACTACCTGGGCCACCTGCGGCAGTTTTGCCGTTGGCTGCGCCGCACCAAGCGGCTGGTCGAAGACCCGCTGGAGGGGCTCCTGCTGCCGCCGCTGCGTCAGGAGAAGGTGCGCCCCGTACTGGACGAAGAAGAAGTGGCCCGGCTGCTGGAAGCCACCAAGGACTCCTCTCGCAGCTTCCGCGGCCTGGCAGGGCCGGACCGGCAGATGCTCTACCTGCTGGCTCTGTTCACGGGCCTGCGAGCGGGGGAGCTGGCAGCGCTACGGCACGACGGGCTACACCTGGACGCCCAGCCGCCTTACTTGACACTTGCCCCGGCCTACACCAAGAACCGCAAGCAAGCCACGCTGCCGCTTCCCGACTGGTTGGCCGAGCAGTTGGCCCAGTACCTGGCCGACCGGCAGCCCTGCGATCAGCAAGCTGTTCCGGCCGACGTGCTGTTTCCCGGCACCTGGCGTGCTCGGGCAGCGGAGATGCTTCGCCGCGACCTGGCTGCGGCGGGCCTGCCGGTAGAAAAAGAGGGCGTGCCGCTGGTGTTTCACAGCTTGCGGCATACGTTTGTCACTTCTCTTGTGTTGGCAGGCGTAAGTCCCAAGGTGGTGCAGGCCCTGGCCCGGCTCAGCACGGCGGCCTTCACGCTGGATCGCTATGCGCATGTGTCCCTGGCCGAGCTGCACCGGGGAGTGGAGCGACTGGCACGGCGCAACCCCCGCCCTCCGCACCGTCCCCAGCGGTCCTCCGGCTGGCCGGTCGAGGTGCCGCCTGGAAAACCCCTGCCGGATGCCAACCCCTACAAGACTTGCCCGAAACCGGCACGGCCGGAAAACCCCGAGGAGCCCCTGCGGCGAAAAGCCCCGCGCCGCACCGAGGACTAGGCCGCCCCATCCCACCAGGAAAGCCGCCAAGGAGGGTAAAGGATGCCAAGAGCCCCAATTCCCCAGAGCGTGTCACGATGGCCTGCAAGAAGCACCCCTACGGGCCGCGGTGCCCGCAGGCGGTGGGTCTGCCAGAGGCACTGTTGCCCAGCAGGGAACTGCCGGCAGCCGGAAGCAGAGAGCCCCTTGCGCTGGTGCCCCCTTGCTGCAAGCCACTGGCGGTACTTGGCAGGAAATGGGCCATTTGCCGGGGGAGAGCAGGAGGCAGTTTTACCCTCTGGAAGCCACCTGCTCCCGAGGGCCGTGCCACCTTTTTTGCCACCTCGCAGCGGCCGCAATTGGCCGCAGATGTCTGCACCTGTCGGTCGAGCCTGCAGGAAGGCAGCGAAGCAAGCTTTCCGCAACCACTTGCAGGGAAAGACTTTTGGCTGCACGTGGCCGCTTCTGTCCGCGTTTGACTCCAATGAGGCTGCGGGGACTCGAACCCCGGACCTACGGATTAAAAGTCCGTTGCGCCCCGGCGGCAGAGTTTCCGGAAGCGGAGGCTGATCGACGGAAAAGAGCAGAAAATATTCGTTGCACGCCGCTTCGCCGGCCGAGATAATGCTGCGAGGGTTTTGGTCCTCTTTTCTTTCAACGGCGGGTGGCGGTGGAATGGGCGTCAGCCAGGGCACGAAACTTCTGCTTGCTTTCCGCAGCGGTGATCGTTGCGCTTTCCCCGGTTGCGAACAGACTTTGACTGCCGAGGAGAATCCGGGAGGAAATCAAACTACTATTATGGGCGAGGTGGCCCACATCGCCGGGCTTCGGCCAGGCTCCCCGCGGTACGATCCGAACATGACCGACGACCAGCGGAACCACTACGATAACCTTATCTATCTCTGCCCCACCCACCACACTCTGATCGACAAGCAAGCGCAAAATTATTCAGTTGAAAAACTGCGGGAAATGAAGCGGATACACGAGGAGAAAGTGCGCCAGGCGATGAAGGAGGCTTTCGCCAAGGTGGCTTTTCCGGAACTGGAAGAGGCGACCCGGTGGGTGCGTCGCATCCAAGGGGCTTCCAACCGTGTAAATTTCCAAGTGGTGCTCCCCCAGGACAAGATCCAAAGGAACGAGCTTTCCGACGACTCGCAATGGATAATCCGCATGGGCCTTGCTGTGGCCGGGGAGGTTGGACGGTATGTAGAGGCCGTGGCCCGGGAAGACGACCAATTTCCGGAACGCTTGAAATCCGGATTCCTGTCAGAATACTACAGTCTGAGACAGAAAGGGATTTTCGGGGACGAACTTTTCCTGGGCATGTGCGAGATTGCCGGACAAGGCCTGGATTTTCCAGCCAAAATGGCCGGAGTTGCCGTGCTTGTCTATTTGTTCGAGAAGTGCGAGGTGTTTGAGCAATGATCCTGCCGTCGAAGCATATTCGTGCGGAGCAGACCTTGCTCGGCGTCGGCGCCGTGCTTCTTCAGGAACTTCGGCGTCCCTGCACAGTTTCCAGCCTCTGGGAAAAGGCGAGGCGAAACGCCGTTGTGGGACCGTTTGAACGGTTCGTCCTGGCTC
>JALSGI010000256.1 GCA_026982835.1 Planctomycetota bacterium
CCGATCAACAACCGCAACCAGGGCAACGCGATGGCCGCCCGCGCCCGCTGGGTGGCCATGCAGCGGGAACAGCAACGGGTGCGCTTGTTGCTCCAACAGCAGCTGGCCGGGGTATTCACCACCTATCTGGCTGCCGCCCGGGAAGTGGAACTTTACCGCACCCAGGTGATCCCCCGCTGGGAAAAAGCCTATCGCCTGCTGCAACTGGGCTACCGGCAGGGCGAGTTCCAATACACCGACGTGCTGCAAGCCCAGACGACCTACTTCCAGGCGCAGCGCCAGGCCCTGGACGCCATGCTCCGCTGGCACGTGGCGGCGGCCCAAATCCAAGGCCTGCTGCTGCAAGGCTCGCTGAGCAGTCCCCCGTAAGTCGGCGGGACTGCGTTTGTCGCGGTCTGCTGTGGAAGCTCCCCCCTGCGGCTTCCACCTCTCCATGCCTCCCCCAGCCGGAGCCGGAGGCTCGCCAAAGTGCTTGCAACGCCCAATGGCACACCCCGGGGCGATTTGCTAGCTTTCGGACAGTATCGCCGCGCCTGGGCTGCCTTCTGCGGAGTGGCTCGGGCTGGTAGGCTGGCGGTTTTCCCCCATAGGCAACGGGCTTGCCTTAGAGCATGAAACTCGTTCTGGTGCACTACCACCTGAACCGGGGCGGAGTGTCGCAGGTGCTTGTCAACCACCTGCGGGCGCTGAACTGCGTGCTGAAGCAGCCGCTGGAGGTGCTGGTTTTGAGCGGGCCTCGGGCCGTGGGGTGGCCGGAGGGGCTGGCCGGGCAACTGGAGCGCATCTGTTTGCAACGGGTGGCTCTGCCGGGGCTGGACTACCAAGAGCTGGCCACCGACCACCAGCGGCGCTGCCTACTGCGGGAAGTCGAACAACTGCTGGGCCAACGCGGCTTCCAGCCCGGGGAAACCATTCTCCACATCCACAACCACAGCCTGGGCAAGAACACGGTGCTGGTCCCGCTGGTCCACCACCTGGCCCGAGCCGGATTCCACCTGGTGCTGCACATTCACGATTTTGCCGAGGACTATCGGCCGGAAAACTATGCCCGCTTGCGGCAAAGCGTGACAGGGCTGAAGCCGGCGGCTGCGGGAGTCCGCTGGGCCTATCCCCAAGCCCATCACGTGCATTATGCCGTGTTGAACGATCGGGACTATCAGATTTTGCGTGGGGCGGGCGTGGCCGCCGAACGCCTCCACCTGCTGCCCAACCCCGTGCTGCCGCCGCAACTGGAGGCCGACCGGCAGCAAGCCCGGCAGAAGCTGCAGCAGCAGTTCGGCCTCCCGGTGCAGGCACCGTTTCTGCTCTACCCGGTGCGGGGAATTCGTCGCAAGAACCTGGGCGAGATGCTCCTTTGGTCTCTGACGGCTCCGCAGGGAGCCGCCGTGGGCATCACGCTGGCCCCGCTCAACCCGGCCGAGCAGCCTCGTTACCGCTTCTGGGTCCAACAGGCTCGGCAGCTTGGGCTGCCGGTAGTGTTCGAGTGCGGGGAGTCCGGGGGGCTGAGCTTCGCCGAAAACCTGGCCGCGGCCGACTGGCTGCTCAACAGCAGCGTGGCCGAGGGGTTCGGCATGGTGTTCCTGGAAAGCGCCTTGTTTGGTCGGGAGCTGCGGGGCCGGGACCTGCCCGAGATCACCCGTAGCTTCGCCGCTGCAGGCGTTCGCTGGCCGCGGTTGGCCCCCCGAGTGGAAGTGCACGCCGGGTGGTTCGATCACCGGCGGTGGGAGCGACTGGTAAAACAGACCTATCAGGAAACCGTGGAGCAATACGAGCTGGACTTGGCCGCGGCGTTTCCCCAGTGGGAGCAGCGGCTGCTGGAGAAGTTTCCCCGGGGGGGCTGGGGGGATTTTGGCAACCTGGACCACCAGAGCCAGCAGCAGGTGCTTTTCCGATTGGCCACGAGTTCCGAGGATTGCAAGTTACTCAAGCAGCGCAATCCGCACACAACTTGGGAAAATGCGGATTTTGGGGCGATTGCAGAATGTGCAAAGGCTGTACAAGAACATTACAGTCTTGAACCTTCCGGTCGGCGGCTGTTAGCTATGTATTCGGCGGTGCTGGAATCTGCCCGGGGGGAACTCGTTCCGCTAGGGGGGGCGGAGCGGATACTAGTCGAGTTTCTTGCCCCGGATCGTTTTCGACTCATTCGCATGTAGGGGGGCCAGGAGAGTTCATGGAGAGCGTGCCCCAGGAGTTCCTGGAGATCATTCGCCGGCACAGCCGCCCCTTGGAGCCGTTGCCCACGGAGGTGGCTCCAGTGCTGAGGCGATTACCTGACGTAAGGGTTGTTCTGTGGGACGTTTACGGCACACTGTTTGTGAGCGGCAGCGGCGAGATCGGCACGGGGGTCCGGGAGGCCAAACAGCAGGCTCTGGTCCAGGTCCTTCAGGAACTGGACGTGCAAGGGGATCTCTCAGCCGCAGAACTGCTGGATTGTTATGAACAAGAAGTGCGGCGGCGGCATGCGTTGCAGCAAGCCCAGGGAGAGCCCTACCCGGAAGTGCAAATGCCTCAGGTATGGTGTGATGTCTTGGGCCGGTTGGCCCGGCAGGGACGGCTGTCTTTGCCCTCCCAGGCTTGCCGGGGGGATTTTTGGCGTCGGTTTTCGTTGGAGTACGAGGTGCGGGCCAATCCGGTGTGGCCGATGCCGGGGGCCGAATCCGTCTTGCACCACCTGCACGGCTTGGGCATTTTGTTGGGACTTGTGAGCAATTCCCAGTTTTACACGCCCCTGCTGTTCCCGGCCCTGTTGCATCGGGAGCTGGCCGAGCTGGGTTTTGAGGAGGAGCTGTTGTTTTTTTCCTACCGGCTTGGGACGGCCAAGCCGGGCTGCGGACTGTACCAGGAGGCGCAACGACGCCTGGCACGGCGGGCCATCCGACCCGAACAGGTGCTCTACGTGGGTAACGACATGCGCAACGATATTCTGCCGGCCCAGCAAACCGGGTTTCTCACGGCCTTGTTTGCCGGGGACCGGCGCAGTTATCGGCCACGGGAGGAGAGCCCCTGCTGCCGGGAGGCGGTGCCCACGGTGCGTCTTACCCGGTTGGACCAGGTGCTGGAGTGTGTTGCCGGTGGTGGCCGATCCGGCGCGGAAGTTGTGACGTAAAATTGCCAGCAGAGATTTCCCACCCGATTCCCGCGTTCATCTTCCGGCAATGAGCAGGCCCGCAAGAAACATTGGCTTCGTCTCCACGCGTTTTGCCGGCACGGACGGCGTTTCGCTGGAGAGTGCCAAGTGGGCCCAGATGCTTTGGGATCACAAGTACGTCAGCTACTGGTACGCCGGCAAGCTGGATCGGGATCCGGATGCCAGCATGCTGGTGCCCGAGGCCTACTTCTACGACCGGGAGAACGTGGCCATCAACGAGGAGGTGTTCGGCTGCCGTACCCGCAGCCCGGAGCTCACCCGCCGCATCAACCAGATGGCCGAGTTCTTGAAGCAGACCCTCTACGAGTTCGTCGAAAAGTTCGACATCGACATCCTCATCGTGCAAAACGCCTTGTGCATTCCGATGCACATTCCGCTGGGGGTGGCCCTGACGCACTTCATCGCCGAAAAGGGAATCCCTACCATCGCCCACCACCACGACTTCTATTGGGAACGGCCGCGGTTTGCCGTCAACTGCGTGCAGGACTTTTTGAACATGGCCTTCCCGCCCTCGCTGCCTTCCATCCAGCACGTGACGATCAATTCCATGGCGCAGCAGGAGCTGGCCTGGCGCACGGGCAACTCCTCGGTGCTGGTGCCCAACGTGCTGGACTTCGAGCACCCGCCGCAGGTGGACGAGTACGCCTCCGATTTCCGGCAGGAGCTGGGACTGAGCGAAGAGGACATCATCTTTCTGCAACCCACCCGGGTGGTCCCCCGCAAGGGGATCGAGCTGGCCATCAACCTGCTGGCCCAGCTGAACGACCCCCGCTGCAAGCTGGTGGTGACGCACGAGGCGGGCGACGAGGGCATGGAGTACCACGACGCGCTGATCGAGATGGCCCACCACGC
>JALSGI010000257.1 GCA_026982835.1 Planctomycetota bacterium
GGTCCTCCTGGAAATCCAACAGCCGGATCAGGAAACGGTCAGTTCCTCGTTGTTGGCCTGCAGCAGCGTTTCCAACGGGGGCATCAGCCCGTAGGCCAGAGCCATCAGCTTGATCGGGTGCACGGTGGGCTTGGTGGTTCCTTGTTCCATCTGCATTTTACACGCGCTGCACTCGGTCGTGCCTGCCTGGACCTCCTGGCGGCGGATGGAAGTAATCAATCCCCAACCAGCGCGCAAGCTGCGGCGGAAGTTTTCCCGCGACAGCCCAAAGGTGCCGGCCATTCCCGAGCAGCCCTCTTCCAGCCGCCGCACGGTCACGCCGGGAATGAGCCGCAACAGGTTCAAGCCCGGGGTGCCCACGCCCAAGGCGATCAGGTGGCAGGGGGTATGGTAAGCCAGCGTGACGTGCAAGGGGCGGAAGTCCAGCTGCAACTGCCCGGCCAGGTGCATCCGCCACAGGTAGGTGCAGGCCTCAACGGTGTGGGCGGCCACGAGTTGGGCGTCCTCGTCGTGCAGCAGGGCCGGGTATTCCCGCACCAGGCACAGCGCGGCTGAAGGTTCGGTGGTGAGGATCGTATAGCCCTGCCGCACCGCCTCGGCCAGCAGGCGGACGTTGTGCTCGGCTTGTGCCCGGGCCAGATCGAGCATTCCCTGGGCCACCATGGCCATGCCGGAATAGACCTGGTCCGGGGGCACATAGACTGCCACGCCGTTGTGTTCCAGCACCGCCACCAGGGCTTCGGCCAGTTGCACGTCGTGGTAGTTGGCGTAGTAATCGACGAAGAAGAGCACCTTGCGGCCGGTGCGGCGCGTGGGCCGGGTGAGACGCCGCCGGGCCGCACGCCGCAAGAAAGGGCGATGAGCGAACCGGGGGAGCTTGCGCCCTTGGGCCAGGCCCCAGAGCTTTTCGATCGCCCAGCGCGTCCAGCGGGTGCTGAGTGCCCAGTTGAAAAATCGCGGGAAGCGGGTGCCCAGCCGCCCCACCAGGTCCAGCCGGGCCAGCAGCCACTGGGCCCCCTGCAGTCCGTTGGTGCGCACGTAGGCTGCCTTGGCTTCGATCATCAGCCGGGGGATGTCCACCTCGGCGGGACATTCCAGGCGGCACATCTGGCAGTTGATGCACAGATCGGCCACCTGTTTGAACTCTTCGCTGGTGACCACCTCCGGGGGGAGCTGGCCAGTGAGCATCGCCCGCATCAGCGTGGCCTTGGCCCGGGGCGAGGCTTCCTCGGCCGGGGCGATGCGGAAGATGGGGCACATCCGCTGGGGCAGCGTCTGCAAGCGGCAGGCGGCGCAGCCGTTGCAGCGTCGGGCCTCTTCCAGCACTTGGTCCAGGGACCAGTTCAGCTCGGGCCGGGGGACCGTGCTTGCGTTCTTCGGGTCGGAGTCGTCCAAGGCCAGCTGCAAGGGGCGCAGTCGGTCCACGGCCGGGGAAGGGCTTTCGGTGATGATCTTACCGGGATTGAGGATGTTTTGCGGATCGAACAACCGTTTGATCCGCCGCATCAGGGGGTACAAGGGACCGTATTGCAACTTGACGAACCCGCTGCGGCTCAGCCCGTCCCCGTGCTCCCCGCTGATGGCCCCGCCGATCCGGAGCACTTCCTCGTAGAGCCGCGTGGCCAGTTGTTTCATGCGGCGGCGGTCGCCCGGGTCAGCCAGGTCCAGAAAGGGGCGCAGGTGCAACTGGCCCTGGGCCACGTGGCCAAACAGCGAGGCGACCGTTTCGGTTTCTTTGAGCACTTGCTGCAAGCGGCCAAGGAACTCCGGTAGGCGTTCCGGCGGCACCACCACGTCCTCCACCACCGGCACGGCCCGCTGCTGTCCCCGCACCCGGTACAACGTGGGCACCACCCGCAGGGCCAGGTTCCAGAACAGCTCCACTTCTTCCGGGTCCAGGGCCAGTCGCACGTCCATGGCCTTGCCTCGCCTCCGCCGCAAGCGGTCGGCCAACAGATGGAGCTGGTCGCGTACCTTTTGGGCCGAGTCGTCCTGGAACTCCACCAGCAACACGGCCTCGGCCGAGCGGGGGATCAGGCCCAGGTAGCGGGGGTCGGTCTCTCGGGCCAGGTTCAAGTGCCGTCGGTCCACCAGGTCGCAGGCCGAAGGATTCAGGCTCAACAGCTCCAGGGCTACGGTGGTGGCCGTCTCCAGCGACTCGAAGAACGCCAGGGCCACACCGCGATGCCGAATCCGGGGGACCGTACCCAGCGTGATCTGCGTGAACAGCCCCAACGTCCCTTCCGAACCGACCACCAGCCGCGGCAGGTGGAGGGTGTCGCCTTCCAGCACCCCGGATAGCAAGTACCCGCTGGCGTTCACTTTGGTTTGAGGCTGGTGGGCCTGGATCAGCTCAGCGTTTTCTTCCAGCAGTTGCAGCACTCCCCGGGCGAGGCGATCCAGCGCCTCCGGCAGCCGGCAGGCGCGCACCTCCTGCACCGAAACCGGCCGTAGTTCCACCACCTCCCCGCTGGCCAGCACCATCTGCACCCGCCGCACATGGTCGCGGGTGGTGCCGTACAGCAGCCAGTGGCTGCCCGAGCCGTTCACCGCCACGGTGCCGCCCAGGGTGGTCACGCAGCTGGTGGCCGGGTCGGGGCCGAACAACCGCCCCTGGGACTGCAAGTAGGAGTTGAGCTGCTGGTGCACCACGCCGGCCTGGACGGTGACCCAGTCCTCTCCCGCAGCTCGAATCCGCCGCAGGTAGCGGGAGAAATCCACCACGATCCCCGGACCCAGGCATCCTCCGGCCAGGCCCGAGCCAGCTCCCCGGGCGTGCACCGGGATGCCGTGTTCGCTGGCATACCGCACGCAGGCCACCACGTCGTCCACACTCTGCGGCACCACCACCGCCAGCGGCCGCACCTGATAGACGCTGGCATCCACCGCGTACAGCTCCAGGAACGCCTCATCACAGCGCACCTGGCCGCTGATCACGCCCCGCAAGTCTTCCTGGATGCGTTGCCGCTGGGGGTCCATGATGATCCGAGAGCTTTGGATGCCGCCGGGCTCAAGGCTGGCTGGCGGTGAGCTGTTGGGCTTGTTGTTCCCGGGCAACGATCTGCCGGTGCCGTTCGTGCACTTCCAACTGGAAAGGGCCGTGGCGATCCAGGTTCCGCACCCCGCGGTACAGGGCGTGGCAGCGATAGCAGGTCAGCACGTTGCCAAACAGCAGGTACAGCAGCAGATCCAGACCGGCGGTGCCGAACAGAATGGCAAACGTGGCGATCACCTGCCGGAAGTACCAGGTGACGCAACTGGCCGCAAACCCCAGCACCACGATCCACAAACCCAGCTTCTGCGGAAAGTCCTTCCGCACGTAGAGATCGTCGCTGGGACAGACCAGGCAGCGGCGCAGGTGGCCCTGGGCCACGTCTTTGGCCTGGTAGGCGATTTGCAGTCCGCAACCGGCGCAGGCGATCGTGCCTCCCTGGGGCTGGAGGGTGGCCTGGTTGGGCTGCTGGCAGCGGGGGCAGCGAAAAAGGACGAGCATGGGGCAAAACTCTTCCCTGCGTCCGGGAGTGTTGGTGCGGCTGACCCGGCGGTGTCCGGCACGCCGCGTACCGGACACCGTCTGGTTTTCATCATAAGCCCCGCTGCCGGTTTGGTCGAGAAGCAGCGTTTATTCTTATATTATTCTTACCGCGGAGCGGAAGCTCCGACGCAAGCCGCACGGCGCACGCCGCAAGCCGACGCCGATTCTCCCCGCACTAACGTGCGGGGCTCCTCCATCCTTCCAAGCCCCCAAGCCTCCACGCCTCCAAGCCCTCCGCCAGCTGAAGCTGGCGGCTCGCCGCTCAACCGCGGGCTTACGTCCGCGGCTCGCCGGGGTTCCGCCGGCTCACGCCGGCGGCTCGCCGATTGCAAAAACCGGCGCTTGTTCCGGCTTCGGTGCGGAAGCACCACCTCAAGACCCAAGACCCACGACCCAAGCCCCCGCACTAACGTGCGGGGCTCCTCCATCCCTCCAAGCCCCCAAGCCTCCACGCCTCCAAGC
>JALSGI010000258.1 GCA_026982835.1 Planctomycetota bacterium
TGTACCGCTGGAGCACGCTTCCGGGCACAGCTTCCAGGCGGAACCGCTGTCCCGCCCCCCGCCACGCCGTGCCATCAATAATCTCCTGCCAGGAACGCGGCCAGCGGCTGATGTCGAAGTTCTGCTCGTCCAGCACGATCTGGGCCACCACCCCGGCGTTGGAGTTCACCCCCGCACCGAAGCTGAACCGGCCGGTGCGGGCCTCGTGCACTTGCGGGATGAGGATCACGCGTGGGTCTTCTTCCTGCGGGGGGACCACCTCCGGCTGGATGTCGGAATCTCCCGGCGGAGCGCCCACCGGCGGAAGCAGCAATCCGCCGGAAGCGTTACCCCCACTCGGCGGCTTGCCCGGGGCCGGCGAAGGCGGCGGGGCAAAGGGGACCGCCGTACTTGGGCCAGGGGCAGTTCTCGGGGCCACCTGGCCCGGGGGAGCAAGCGTGCCATTGGGGGGCCGCGTCGGGGCTGCCGGCACGCGGGGAGGAGGGGGGGTGCTGGGGGCTGGTGCTCCTGCCGGCGGGGCCGCTCCCGTCGGAGCAGAAAACGCCCCCGAGGAAGGCGGTTGCGGCGTGGCGTTGCCCCGGCCGCCAAAGGGCTGGTAGGGCACTTGGGCCAGCAGCGGGCCCGCAAAACGGTGCTGGGGATCCCCGGTGGCGGTCCTGGTTGCGGGGCGTGTGCTTGCCTGGTGAAAGCTCACCGGTCGGGAGTTCCCCTTGCGCCATTGCCAGCTGGAAACACCCGCGGCCTTGGACGCTGCCGGGGCAGGGGAGGGGAGAGCAGTTGTCGTTTTTTGCCCGGGACGCCAATCGGCCTGAATGGTTATCACCGCCGGGGCATCTGCTTCCGCCTCGGGGCTTTGTCCCCGGAAGTGCTCGTGCTCCCCTTCGGCCAGTTGTTGGTCTTCTTTCATGGGGCGGATGAGGATGCGCGGCACGCGCCCGCGCACGGGATCGTTTTCAAACAGCATCGAGGCCCGCAACCGACGCTCGCTGGCCCGAATCTTGCGTATATCCACAATATCTCCCGGCCGCAAGGAAAGCCGGTTGAGCACCGTGCGCATGTGCGTATGCGGCAGCTCCCCCTTGATCTGCACTTCGATCCGCCCCACCCGCCAGCGCTTTCCTTCTTCGATGGCATAGACCAGGTCCAGCTCGGGCCGGTCGTCCACAAATCGCGGCTCGGCTTCGATCCTGGCAAAGATGTAGCCGTAGCTGCCGTACACCTCCTGCAGTCGCTTGATGTCCAGGTCCATCTTGGCCTTGTCGAACGCCTCGCCGGAGCGGAGCTTCAGCTCTTGCAGCAGGTCCTGGCTGCGGAACAGCCGATTGCCCACGAAGTGCACTTGGCGGATTTTGTATCGGGGACCCTCGTAGATGAAAAAATGCACCGTCACCCAGCTGCCATCCTCACTGAACTCCAGCTCGCGGCTCACCCGAGCGCGGAAAAAGCCCAGGCGGCGGTAGTAGTCGATCAGGGCATCGACATCTTGTTCCACTTTTTGCGGGTCGAAGTATCCGCCGAAGACCCAGAGCAAGGGTCGCTTGGTTTGGATCTGGGTTTTGAGCCGTCCGGCGCTGGTGACCGTGTTGCCGTGAAACTTGACGGTCCACACCCGCTGCACCGGCCCTTCGTGGATGAGGAACACCGCCCCGCGGTCCCCCAGCTTCTTCCCCTCCAGCACTGTCACCCGTACCTGCTGGAATCCTTTTTTGTGGTAGTATTCTTCGATCTTGCGCCGGGCCTCCTCCACCGAGTAGGGGTCCAGGGGATCGCCGGGCTTCAGCTCGCTCTGCTCGTCCAGCACGCGGCGGCTCACCTTGCGGTTGCCGTAGTACTTGACGTACTTCAGCCGCGGCCGCTCGACCACCTTGAAGATGACCACCACCCCCTGGGGCAGCAGCCGCGTTTCGCTCTCCACGGTGATGAACCACCGGGTGCGGTTCAGGCGGCGGATGTCCTCCTGCACGCGGGCCGGATCGTAAGGGCGGTTGGGTCGGGTCTGAATGTGCGGAACAATCTTCTCCAGCGGCACGTCCTGGTTGCCCGCCACACGCACGTCGAAGACCATCCGCCCGGCCAGGTGATGGGCCGGCAGGGTGGGGCCGGCCGGGACCGATTCGGCAGCGGGGGTGGGGGGAGAGGCTGGCTGGGGTTGGGCCAGCCCCACCGGAGGCCAACACGCCAGCCACACCGCTGGCAGCCACCAGGAGGCCAGGCGCCCTCGCTTCAACGGCACTGCGTGCTTCATGCCAAAGGGGTTTCAAGGCAAGGGAGTTGCGCCTTCTGCCCTTGGGGCCAGAAGGCAGCTGGGGCGGTTGCGCAAACAAAACGCCACCGCCGGCCGAAACGGCCCCTGGGAATACCGCAACGCCTGCCGGGGCTCAAGGCGAGTTTGCCCGCCGGGCCGGCCATCTCCGACAGCACCAGCAGCACAGGCGGGCTCGCTGCGGGCCGGAAATGGGCTTGCCGGTGCTAGCGTGGGGGGCACCTGCTTGATCCCCCTGCGGGCCTGCGGGAGCTGAAACGAGCCGGAAATCCGTTGGAAGCGGCCTGCCGCACCTGGGCATCCCCGGGCAACATGGCTCTGGAGGACGCAAGGGTGTGATTCATAACCCCTTTTCGAAAAACAACTTAAACAAAATCCCCTCCGCCCAGTTCGCCCGCCCCTGCCAGGAGCCGGATTCGCTTGCACCCTGCCCAGGGCATAGAATACCCTGGGAGGGCCACGGTACCGCCCGGCTCACCAAGAGCCAAGGTGCCGCCCCCGGAACACTTCGGTACAGGAGGCGCCCATGTCCACTTCTCCCTTGGCGATCCGCAAGCAGGACGCGGCCCTGGAGCAGGTTTCCATCGGGCAGTATCTGATCCAGCGCCTGCGCGATTACGGCATCCGGCACGTGTTCGGCATTCCGGGCGACTACGTGCTCTCCTTCTACGCCATGCTGGAAGAAAGCCCGCTGGAGATCGTCGGCTGCACCCGGGAGGACAATGCCGGCTTTGCTGCCGATGCCTACGCCCGCGTGGCCGGCATGGGAGCCGTGTGTATCACCTACTGCGTGGGGGGGTTGAGCACCTGCAACTCGGTGGCAGGGGCGTTTGCCGAAAAGTCGCCCGTGGTGGTCATCTCCGGTTCTCCCGGGCTGGCCGAGCGGCGCAACAGCCCGCTGATGCACCACATGGTCCGCGACTTCCGCACCCAGTACGAGGTTTATCAGCGGCTGTGCATTGCCGGGGCGGAGCTGAACGACCCGACCACCGCCCGGCGGGAGATCGACCGCGTGCTGGACACCGTCTATCGCTACAAGCGGCCCGGCTACCTGGAAATCCCCCGCGACATGGTCCACGTGCCCTGCCTGCCGGGAGCGGGCTACGTGCCCCCGTTCCAGGAGAGCGACCCGGACTCGCTGGCCGAGGCGGTGGACGAGGCCGTGCAGATGATCAACCAGGCCCGGCGGGTGGCCATCGTGGCCGGGGTGGAGCTGCATCGCTTCGGCCTGCAAGACCTCACGCTGCAACTGGTCGAAGAGAGCAACATCCCCTTTACCGTGACCATGCTGGGCAAGGGGGTGATCCGCGAAACCCATCCGCTTTACGTGGGGCTTTACGCCGGGGCGCTGGGGCGCAAGGAAGTGACGCAGTTTGTCGAGCAGAGCGACTGCGTCATTTTGCTGGGCACGTTCATGAGCGACATCAACCTGGGCATCTACACGGCCAACCTGGACCCGGGGCGGTGCATCTACGCCACCAGCGAGCGGTTGCAGATTCGCCACCACGTCTATCCTAACGTGCAGTTCGAGGACTTTTTGCGGGAATTAATTGCCCGGCATCCGACTCCCCCGCCGCGGGAAGTGCCCCCCTGGGCCGACTATCGCCGGGAACCGTTCCAACTGGAGCCCCAGCGGCCTATCTCCATCACCCGGCTCATTCGCCGCCTCAACGAGCTGATCGACGAGCACACGGTGGTGATCGCCGACGTGGGCGACGCC
>JALSGI010000259.1 GCA_026982835.1 Planctomycetota bacterium
CTCTTAACTTTGGCCCGAGGACGAAATATGCTCCGCCTTGTTCTGCTTAAAAAATCCGTCCCGATCGTAACAGCTTTTTTGGCGTGGCTTGTTCTGCCGGGGATTGCCCCGGGGGCCGAGCCTGCCCCCGGCAAACAGCTCCCTGCCAAGAAAGCCCATGCAGGCGCCGAAACTCAAAAGCAAGGCGAGCCGAAGACCGCTCTGGAACCTGAAAAGTCCAAAGCTCCGCCCCCGCGCGATCCGTTCGCCGTGGATGCTTCCCTCCTTGGCGGAGGTGGCCAGCTGCAGGCGCTCCCCAAGCTGGAACTGCGCGGCTGGCTGGAATCGGCCCAGGGTAAACGCATCGCCCTGCTGGAGGTGGAAAAGGGAACCACGTATCTTGTTCACGAAGGGGACCAGCTGGTGTTGCACCACCAGGGGCGTTCCTGGCAGCTTGTGGTGCAGCGGATCGAGCCTGCAGCGGTGGTCTTGCGGCTGGGCGGCAAGGGGCCGGAGTTTACGGTGCGGTAGGGCAGCTCTCCGTTTGTTTCCGGCACAGGTTTCTGTGCTAGCAAGTCCTGCCGGAGACACCACCAAGGCTCAATTGCAACGCTTCCCCCGGGGGGGTACAATCCTCAACCCGCTGGTCCTTATGCTCAAGGCAAGCCGGCGGTGAGGAAGGAGCATCCCTCGTGCCGGCGCTGCTTGCAGTGCCAGCAAGGACGGCCGCAGTTTGAGCAAAACGCCACGGAAGGAATCTGCCCCATGCCGGCACACGTTTCGCCGCCCATGCCGCTGGCCCCGGCCAGGTCGTCCCCCCTGCACGCTCTGGCGGATTATTTTTACCAGATCTGGCGGCGGCGGTACTTCTGGTGGTCGCTGGTGAAGATTGAGCTTCGTACCCGCTACCGGGGGACGTACCTGGGCCTTGGCTGGTCGCTGCTCAATCCGATCCTGATGACCATCGTCATGTGCCTGGTGTTTGCCAAGCTGTTTCGCCAGCCGCTTGCCACCTATGCTCCGTTTGTGCTTTCGGGGCTGGCGTTCTGGAACTACTTGACCGGCATCGTGATGGACGGTTGCCACTCGTTCCGCCGCGGCGAGGCTTATATCCGCCAACATCCGGCTCCGCTGGCCATCTACCCGCTCAAGGCTTCGCTGGTGGTGGGCATCCACTTCGTGATGGCGCTGCTAGTGCTGCTGGGCACGGTGTGGGTGGCCCGAGGCAGCGTCCCCTGGCACGCTTTGTGGCTGCTGCTGCCGGCCCTGGGGCTTTTTGCCGTGCTGGGCTGGACCACAGCCATCGTGATGGGCGTGGTGAACGTGTGGTTTGAAGATACGGCCCAGCTTTCCCAGGTGGTGTTGCGGGCGTTGTTTTACGCCACGCCGGTGTTTTACAACGGCGACATGCTGCGCAAGCACGGCCTGGGGTGGGTGGTGGACTGGAACCCGCTGGCCGCCTGCCTGGAGGTGCTCCGGGCCCCGGTGCTGGACGGACGCCCCGCTTCGCTTTACACCTACGGCTTCCTGGCCGCGGTGGCCCTGGGGATGACCCTCCTGGCTGGGCTGATCCTGTGGAAAGTGGAGCGCAAGCTGATCTTCCACCTGTAAGCCCCGCGAACTTTGCTCCCTCGGCAAACCGACTATGGCATTGATCCACCTGGACAACGCTTCCGTGGAGTTTTCCACCCGGCGTTTCAAGAACGTGGGGCTGAAGGACTATTTGCTCAAGGGGTTGTTCCGCCAGCGGGTCAACCCGCGGATCGTGGTGCGGGCCTTGGAGGGCATTAGTCTTACGCTCCAGGACGGGGATTCCCTGGGCGTGATCGGCCACAACGGAGCCGGAAAAAGCACCCTGCTGAAGCTCATCGCCGGGGTGTATCCGCCCACGCAAGGCACCTGCGTGACGCAGGGCAAGGTGGCGGCTCTTTTCGATCTCACCTTGGGCTTCGAGCGGGACGCCAGCGGCTGGGAGAACATTCGCTACCGGGCCTACCTGCTGGGCGAAACGCCCCACACGCTGCAAGACAAACTGGAGCCGATCGCCCAGTTCAGCGAGCTGGGCGAGTACCTGGAAATGCCCGTGCGGTACTACTCCTCGGGGATGATCGTGCGGCTGGGCTTTTCCATCGCCACGGCCATGGAGCCGGAGATCCTGGTGGTGGACGAGATCCTGGCCGCCGGGGACGCCTCTTTTCGGGACAAGGCGCGGCGGCGGATGATGGAGATGATCCAGCAGGCCCGCATCGCCGTGCTGGCCAGCCACGATTTGAGATCGCTGGAAGAGTTTTGCCGCCGCATCCTCTGGCTGGAAAAAGGGCGGATGCAAATGCTGGGCCCGGCCGGAGAGGTGATCGACGCCTACTGCCAGCACTACGGCATCGCTCGCCCCCGTTCCCAGGCGGCGTAAGCTCTCTTGGCCCACGGCCGAGTTTGTCTTTATAAGCTGTGTCGGTCGTGCCGATTCTTAGGCCGTCCCCGGCGCCGACGGTGCGCCGTGACAGCACTGCTGCAAGACGGCACCGCCGCTCCCTGGCCCCGAAAGCCGATCCCGCACCCGCGACCGGAACGCACCCGCAGAGGAGACACCACCCGTGAAACAAACCACCTGGTGGGAAACCCTCGCCCGCAACCCGCTGCTGTGGGGAGGGGTGTTTTGCCTGGGCTACTACGCCATGCTGCACGGCGGGATGCTGGTGGCCGCCCTGGGCGAGTCGCTGGGGGCGTTCCTGCTGCGCTACACGGCCAGCCACAGCGTGGAATATGTGGAGGTGTTCCTGTTCTTCGTCGGCATGGCCGCCTTGTTCGGCAAGCTGCAAGACCTGGCTGGGGAAAGCTCCCCCTTGGGCAAGGAATTGCTGCCGCAGCAACAAGAAGATGCCAGCGTGCGCCAGCAAGCCGCCTCGCTGCTGCCTGAGCTGAAAAAACTCCCCTCCGCCTGGCAACGCAGCCGCCTGCTGCAGCGGCTCCAGCGGGCGCTACACTACCTGGCCCGAACCGGAAACGTCGAAGAACTGGACCACTACCTGGCCCAACTCGACGACCAGGACCGCCAGGAAGCCGGCGAGTCGCTGGCCCTGGTGCGGATCGTGGTTTGGGCCGTGCCGATCCTGGGCTTTTTGGGCACGGTGGTGGGCATCACGCTGGCCATCGCCAACCTGGACCCCAAGGCGTTGGAGTCCTCGCTAGGGACGGTGGTGGGCGGCCTGGGCGTGGCGTTCGACACCACGGCCCTGGCCCTGGCCCTGTCGATGGTGTTGATGTTCAGCATGTTCCTGGTGGGCCGGATCGAGCACCGGCTGCTTCAGCGGGTGGATCGCCGGGTGCGGCAACTGCTGCTGGAGCGGTTTTCGGCCAGTGGCTGGGGAGCCGATCCCCGGCTGGCCGCCGTGCGGCGGATGAGCGAGGAAGTGATCGCCCACAGCCGCAGGCTGCTGGAAGAACAAGTGCAACTGTGGCAGCAAGCCGTGGAGCAGGTGCAGCACTCCGGGGCCGAGGTGGCCCGGCAAGTGGCCCAGGCCGCTGCCGACTCGCTGGCCGAAACTGCCCAGGGCCAAATGGAACGATTGGAGCAGATCACCCGCGCCCACACCGAGGCCCTGGTCGCCGCCACGCGCCCGCTTACCGAAGCCCTGCTGCGACAGCACGAACTGACCCAGAAACAATGGGAAATGTGGCAACAACAACAGCAGCAGTTGCAGCAGGTGCTGCAGGCGGTGAGCGAAATCTGCTCACTGGAGGAAGCTTTGCAGCAGAACCTGGCCGCCGTCAGCGGAGCACACAACTTTGAACAAACCCTGGAACAACTGGCCGCGGTGATCCACTTGCTCAACACCCGCGTGGCCCAGTTGCCCATGCAGCGGGCGTTGTCCCAATCGGCCTCGACGGAACGGGCGGCATGAGCCAAGCCAAAGCCCCCGCGGCAGCACCGCCGGTTTCGCTGTTTCCTTTCCTGGCGGTGTTGCTGTGCACCATGGGAGCGTTGATCGTCATC
>JALSGI010000260.1 GCA_026982835.1 Planctomycetota bacterium
GCCTGCGGTGGCCGGGAGCGGTTCCAACGGTGTCTCCGTGGTGGCCGGGGCGATCGGCTCGGCAGGAGCCTCTTCCGGCTGCGATCGGCGGCGCCGCGAAGATCGCCGCCCCCGGGAGCCTTCCGGAGTTTTTTCTACCATCGGTTCGGGCTTTGCCAGGGGGGCAGCCTTGCGTGGGCTTTCCAATGCCGCCGGCTTCACCGACTCGCCGGAGCCGGGATGCTCGTCCTGGATCACCCGCTCCGGCACCTCCACCCGCCGGGAACGGCGACGGCCCGGATGGGACTTGGTCACGGTCCAGGGCCGGGAAGCCCTCGCACCGGCACGGGGCTGTTCCGAGGAAAAAATGCGGCCGTAGCGTCTGGGCTGTTCTCCGGCTGGTTCCACCGGCGTCGGCTCCCCCTGGGCACGGCGCGTGTCCCCGTGACGGTGTGCTTCCCCGTGACGGTGAACGTCTCCGTGCTTGTGCGAATGCGAGGCAGCTGCTTGGGAACCCGTCTGTCCGGGATGATAGCGGTGCCCCCCACGCCGATAGGACGAACCGTACTGCCGCGAGGCATCGCTGGAGCCAGGATACCGGCCGTAGCGGGGCGAGTGACGATATCGGGAAGAACGCATCTTGTGTCCCGCAGGGGGAACCCACGAAGACCGCTCCCCTCGGCTCGGAGAGCCGAACAGGAAATGTTGCAGATCCTGCCACGGGCTGGAGGCGTGTCGATCCGAATGCGCTTCCGGGACGGACGTGCGATGGCGGTGCGCAGGCGGGGCCGCTTGCGCCAGCAACCCGCCGGTGAGGAGCAAAACGAGGGCCATCGACCCGATTCGCGCTGTCATGGCTCCGGTTCCCTACGAAAAAAGACTACAGACCGGGTTCTCTTTCCGGCTATATCGGCCGTAGGGAACGAACCATTTATCCAGAACGGATCATCTGTAAGGAAATTGGCAAGTTTTTCGCATCCCCAGAAGAGTCTCAAGCCGCCTTGCCGGGCGGGGGAGCCGGGGAGGCTTCTTGCTCCGCTTGCGCCGCCAGCAGCCGCAGCACGGCCAGTTGGTGCCGCAGCTGAAGATTCTCTTCCCGGGCCGAAAGCAGCTGCTGCAACAGCTCTTGCGGTACTTCCACCGCCTGCCAGATGGCCCGGCAACGCTCGCAGTAATAGCGGTGAGCCACCCCCTGAGTCTGTTCGGCCAGTTGCCGCAGGCGTTGCCCTTCCTCGGCCAGCAAGGGCAGCGGGGCGTTGCAGGTCAGCTCTTGGCAGCGGGGGCACCAGCGTCGGGCGGTGGCTTTTTCCATCGGGCGGCTCCTCGGCAATCTGAAACTCGCTTCCCGGCCCACCTATCGTCCGGGCGGGCCCCTGGGGTTCAAAACCACCGGGCCAGCCGGAAAACTCGAACACGGATTGCCGAAAAGAGCCCGGCTGCCGCTCAGCGGACCCGCTCCAGGCGGTAGCGTTGCAGCCGGGGGCGTTGCAGCCGATCCAACTGCCGATCCAGCCGTTCCACCAGCGGGTCGAACTGCGGCACTTCGCGGGCATTGTGCCCCTGTTCGTGTTTGCGGAAACCGAACAGATAGGTGGTGTTCTGCGGGCGCCAGCGATGCAAAAACCATCGGTTCTTCTGGATCACCAAGCGGCGCAGTTGCTCGGTTTGTTCCCACTCCGGCCCGGAGACAAGCAACACCCCGGCGGCCCACTGGTCCGCCCGAGCCACGGCCACCTGGCGGTCGCCCACCAACAGGCGCCAGCGCCCCGAGGGAAGCCCGCGGATGCGCAACCGGCGCTGGTAGCCGGGCCAGCTTGGGGAGGAGGAACCTTTTCCCTGGGTTTCAATTCTGGGAGCCGCAGGGGGCGGCAACTGGGCGTCCCGGCAGCCAAACGCCAGTGCCGCATCTTTCCATTGCAAGGAAGAAACTTGCGTGCCGCGGGCTTGCAGCAGCCGGGCGGTGTTGCCCTGGAGGGCGATCTCCACTTCCCACCCGGCGGGGGAAAGTCCCAACTGCTCCACCAGCGCCGCGGCCGTGTACCAGTAGCCCAGGGCGGTAAGCTGCAATCCGTTGGATCGCAAAGGGTGCCCCGCCCTCGCGGCCGAAAGCAGCAGGGGATGCTCGAACCAGTTCACCACGGGCAATTGCCGCTGCCGGGCTTGCCGCCGCAGGGTGTCGATGTACTGCCGTTGCCACTCCAGGGGCGGAAGCCCGCTTACCGTCTCAATCCGCGGCGGCAGCACCACCACCGCTTTGCGCTTCGGGGTTTCCAAGTCTTGCAGCAGCCGCTGCACGCCGCGGCCGAACCGCACCAGGTCCTCTGGACCGGCAAACGATTCGTTCTGCCCATAGATCACCAGCACCACCTGCGGGCGAACCAGGGCCACTTGCTCCAGCAGCCGGCGGTAGCCGTCTTCGGGGGTGCCGAACTCGGCTCGGGCCTCGCCGAACACGGTATCGCCTCCCCAGCCCAAGTTGCGCACCCGCAGCCGCCGATCCGGCAGGTGTACCCGCAGGGCAGCTTCCCAGTAGCCGTGCTGTCCGGCCAGCTCCACCAGGGCCGAACCGACGATGGCCACCCGACATTGCGGGGGGAACAAGCGTTTCGCTTCCGGGGGATTGGGCTCGGCCCGGGCTGCCCCCACGCAGAGCAGCACGCCCAGTGTTCCAAGCCACACCATCCACTGCCTGGTGCCGCAAGCCAGGCACGCGGCAACGGGGATGCACGGATTGTTCATGCTGGGGATTCTCTTAACCAGGAAAGAGTTGTTGGGCATCAACTTTCCGGATCGCAGGGGAAATTATTTGTTGGCATTCTCGACCGGTTGCCTATCATGGTGGTTGGCCGTATCCGGGTTGGCAAGCGGATTGCGGCGTTTCTGCGGCAAGCTGCCAACTTGAAGCCGGCGGAGAAGATCGGCCCGTGCAGGCGGGCCGGAGGATTCCACTTGCCAGAACGACCGATTGCCATGAAACGCCCTTTGCTTGTCCGAGAAAAACCGGCTCCCGTACCCCCAGCCCCGAAGCGGCGGTCCCGGCGTGCGTTTTTGGGCCGGGCGTTTTGGGGAGGGTTGGGGCTCACCTACTTTGGGCTTGCCCGACCGCTGGAGGCCGCCCCCTGCCGTCCCGGATGGATCGACGCCCACGTGCATGTGTGGACTCCCGATACCAAGCGTTACCCTCTGGCCCCGGGCTGGAGCCGCCAGCAGATGCGCCCGGAGAGTTTCACCCCTTGGCAACTGCTGGCCCATGCCCGGCCCGTGGGCGTGCAACGCGTGGTGCTGATCCAGATGAGTTTTTACGGGTTCGACAACTCCTACATGCTCGACACCATCCGGCGTTTTCCCGGCGTGTTCTCCGGCGTGGCGGTGATCGACGAACACGACCGGCCTGCCGCCACTATGCGCCGGCTCCTCTCCCAGGGAGTGCGGGGATTTCGCATCCATCCGGGCTGCCGCGACCTGCAGCAGTGGATCGACTCGCCCGGCATGCACACCATGTGGCGTACGGCGGCCGAGACGGGCCAGGCCATCTGCGCCCTGGTCAACCCGGAGGCGTTGCCGCTGCTGGACCGGATGTGCCAGCGCTACCCGGACACCACGCTGGTGGTGGACCACTTCGGCCGGATCGGGATCGACGGGCGGATACGCAACGCGGACCTGAAGAACCTCTGCCGCCTGGCACGCCACCAGCACACTTACGTGAAGGTTTCGGCCTACTACGCCCTGGGCAAGAAGAAGGCACCTTATACCGACCTGTTGCCGATGATCCGCCGGGTGTACGAGGCGTTCGGCCCGCAGCGGCTGATGTGGGCCAGCGATTGCCCCTTCCAGGTGCAGAACGGGCACACGTACCCGGATTCCATCGACTTGATCCGCCGGCGAGCCGATTTTCTCAGCGATGCGGACCGGCAGTGGATTCTCCGCAAGACGGCCCAGCGGGTCTATTTCGACTGAAGGATCGTTCTCCACCGGGAACGAACGCCCTC
>JALSGI010000261.1 GCA_026982835.1 Planctomycetota bacterium
TCTGATCCTGGATACGGCCGGGGCCAAGGGCACAGGCAAGTGGATGAGCCAGCATGCCCTGGACCTGGGCGTGCCCAGCACCTTGGTGACCGAGGCCGTCTATGCCCGCAGCCTTTCGGCCCTGAAAGAGGCGCGCGTGCGGGCAAGCAAGCTCCTTCCCGGCCCCGAGCAGCGGCCCCCGGTGCCGGAGGATCGCCAGGGGGGCGTGGAGGAAATCCGCCAGGCGCTTTACGCCTCGAAGATCGTCAGCTACGCCCAGGGCTTTGTGCAATTGCAGGCGGCGGCCGCGGAGTTCGATTGGCCGCTGGATTACGGCCGCATTGCCCAGATCTGGCGGGGCGGGTGCATCATTCGGGCCCAGTTCCTGGACCGGATCAAGGAAGCGTTCGACCAGGACCCGAAGCTGGAAAACCTGCTGCTGGCCCCGTACTTCCGCGACTCCGTGGCCCGCGGCCAGCAGGCCTGGCGCCGCGTGGTGTGCCTGGCTGCCCAAGCCGGGCTGCCGGTGCCTGCATTCGCCACCGCGCTTGCCTACTACGACGGCTACCGACACGAGCACCTGCCGGCCAATCTGCTTCAGGCCCAGCGGGACTACTTCGGCGCCCACACTTACCGCCGTGTGGATCGTCCCGGGGTGTTCCACACCGATTGGCTTCGCTTGCGCCGCACACCGCCCGGGGAAGGCTAGCGCCGGAAAAAGCGTTGCCTCGGCCCGGGAAAGCAAGCAAGATGTGAAATCGCCCCGACACTCGGGCGGCGAGCCGCCAGCTTCAGCTGGCGGAGGTGCACCACAAAAGCGATTTCGTTCGGCTCTCCCCGGACTGAAGTCCGGGGCTCGCCGGACGGCCACGCCGCAGCCACTGGGAGCTGCTGCTCCAGGCGGGAATCGGCTTGCGACCTGCGACTTGCGGCTTGCGCCGGAGCTTCCGCTCCTTGGCAAGCACAAGCGCCAACTTGCACAACGAAGAGCCCCCCGCGTTAGCGGGGGGAGAAGCAAGACAGCCAGCAGTTGACCGCGAGCCGGGAGCGTAAGCTCCCGGTTGCTAAACCAAAGCAGCATTTGGTGCTGTTTCTGTGAAAAACCGCATGCTCACGTGCTCGGCTAGTCCATCAACAAGAGGTCCACACCATGAACATGCCCCTTTCGATGCCAAACCCGCTTGCCACTTCCCGCGCAACTTGCCTCCTCCGTTCCGTCCTGGCCCTGGCCGTGCTGGCCGCCGTGGGCGTTTCGGCGACTTTTGCCCAGCAGGCCAAAAAGACTGCGCCGAAGAAAAAACCTGCCCCCCAGGCCGCCGGTCCCCGCTGGCCCGGCCAACTGCCCGGCGGGGCCATGCTGCTGCCCAACGGCTGGTCGCTGCACCCGGTGGGACGCCAGGTGCCCCTGGGCGATTTCCCGGTCAACCTGGTGTTCCACCCCTCGGGGCGTTGGGCCGTGGTTTCCCACGGCGGCTGGGGCGAGCACGAGCTGGTGGTGGTGGACCTGCCGGGGCGCAAGATTGTCTCGCGGGCTGCGCTGCGAGAAACCTACCTGGGGCTGGCCATCGACCCCCAGGGACGCTATGTCTATGCCAGCGGCGGCACGCAGCAGTTCATCTACTGCTTCGAGTTCCAGGACGGCTACCTGGTCCGCCGGAAGAACATTGCGGCCACGCGGGAAGAAAAGAACCGCTTCATTCCTACCGGGCTTACCCTCTCGGCCGACGGCTCGGTGCTCTACTCGGCCAACGCCTGGGGCGATACGGTCAGCCGCATCGATCTGAAAGACCCGGAAAAGCTCCAGGAGTGGCCCTTGCCGGCGGAAAGCTACCCCTACCTGGTGTGCCCCGACCGCGAAGGCAAGCGGCTGTTTGTGAGCCTGTGGGGAGCGGGGGCCGTGGCCGTGCTGGATGCTCAGACCGGCAAGCAACTGGCCACCTGGAAGACCGACCTGCACCCCACCGAAATGCTCCTTTCGCCCGACGGCAAGGTGCTGTTCGTGGCCTGCGCCAACAGCAACTCGGTCCATGTGATCGACACCCAAAGCGGCAACACGCTGGAGGTGATCAGCGCCGCGTTGTATCCCGGAGCGCCCATGCCCACCGGCACCACGCCCAACAGCATCGCCTTGACTCCCGACGGACAGGTGCTCTTTGTGGCCAACGCCAACAACAACACGGTGGCCGTGTTCAACGTGAGCCGCCCGGGCAAGAGCACTTCGCTGGGCCTGGTGCCCACCGGCTGGTATCCCACCTGCGTGCGTTACCACGCCAAGCGGCGGGCGATCTACATCACAAACGGCAAGGGGCTGGGTTCCAAGGCCAACCCGCTGGGTCCGCAGCCGGAACGCGAGCCGCCCCGCAGCGTGCGGGAGTACATCGGCAAGCTGTTCCAGGGCACGCTGCAGGAGGTGCCGATGCCGGGCCCGAGCACCCTGGCCCGCTACACCCAGCAGGCCCGCAAGGCCAGCCCGCTGCGAAAAGACCTCTTGCCCCCGGCCCGGCCCCCCGAGGGCAATCCCATCCCGGCCAAGGTGGGCCAGAGCAGCCCCATCAAGCACTGCATCTACATCATCAAGGAGAACCGCACCTACGACCAGGTGTTCGGCGATCTGCCCCAGGGCAACGGCGATCCGCGGCTGTGCTTGTTCCCGGAGCGGGTCACGCCCAACCACCACGCCCTGGTCCGGCAGTTTGTGCTGCTGGACAACTTCTACGTCAACGGCGAGGTCAGCGCCGACGGGCAGGAGTGGTCGCTGGCCGCCTACGCCACCGATTTCATCGAAAAGAGCTGGCCGCTGCTTTACCGCGGGCAGGCCAAGCGGGTGATGAACTACCTGGGCGACGGCAACTACCCCGTTGCTTATCCCAAGCACGGCTACCTGTGGGACCACTGCCACCGGCACAAGGTGAGCTTTTTCGTCTTTGGCATGTGGCTGGAAACACCGGCCCGGGTAGGCGATCCGGCCCGGCCCCGGTTCGAGGTGGTCAAGGGCCGCTTCGACCCGCTCTACCGCCCCTGGGACATGGACTATATGGACATCGACCGGGCCAGGCGGTTCGCCCAGGTGCTCAAAAAATGGGAAGCCCAAGGCTCCATGCCGCAGATGATCATCCTGCAGCTGCCCAACGACCACACCTACGGTCTGCGGGCCGGCAAGCGCACGCCCACAGCCATGGTGGCCGACAACGACCAGGCGTTGGGGATGATCGTCGAGGCGGTAAGCCACAGCCGGTTCTGGAAAGAGACGGCCATTTTCGTGGTGGAGGACGACGCCCAAAACGGCCCGGACCACGTGGACGCCCACCGCACCGTGGCCCTGGTCATCAGCCCTTGGACCAAGCGGCGCTATGTGGACTCCACGCTCTACAGCACGGCCAGCATGCTGCGGACGATGGAGCTGATCCTGGGCATGGGGCCCATGAGCCAGTTCGACGCGGCGGCCACGCCCATGTACAACTCCTTCGCCACCAAGCCCGACTTCACCCCTTACAAGCACATCCCGGCCCAGGTGGACCTGAACGCCCGCAACCCCGGCGGCACGGTGGGGGCCAGGATTTCGGCGGAGCTGGACTTCAGCCGGGCCGATGCGGCCGACGATCTGGTGCTCAACCGCCTGGTGTGGCAGAGCGTGCGGGGCCCGGGGGCGGTGATGCCTGCGCCGGTGCGGGCTTCGTTCCTCATGGTGATGCCCGAGGATGACGACGAAGAAGACGACGACGATTGAGGGCCGTGCTAGCTCAAGGGGGCGAGGGAGAGCAAGCCGCGGGCGTGAGCCCGCGGAGCCCCGCACGTCAGTGCGGGGGTCTTGGGTCGTGGGTCTTGGGTCTTGAAAGAGCCCCGCACGTCAGTGCGGGGAGAATGACGAAAAACGGCTTGCGACTTGCGGCTTGCGCCGCTGTTTCCGCACCAGGGCAAGAGCAGGCGCGGATTCTCGCTTATCTCGGCGAGCCGGGAGCGTCAGCTCCCGGTTGCGAAGACAAAGCGA
>JALSGI010000262.1 GCA_026982835.1 Planctomycetota bacterium
GTTGCTCCGCTTGTAGCAACCGGGAGCTGACGCTCCCGGCTCGCTGTTCTCCCTTACGCGGGGGGCTCCTGATGATACGCGTCAGCGTTTGGGCTCGCCAGTGGCAATGATTGACGTTTGTTCCTGCACTGGCTGGAAACCCCGCGGCAGGGTATCTACACTGGCACGGTGTTCCTGCCCGACATAAAAAAGCTCTTTCCTCGCTAGGAGTGCCCGCCATGATCCGCCGCGCCATAGACAAATCCCCTGTGCCCCCTACCCGCCACGCCGGTCTTGTCCTTGGAAAGGTTTGGGGCGCCGTGGCTTTGGCCCTGCTGGTTCCTTGCAGCGCCGGGGTCGCCCGGGCCCAAGGGCTGGAGCTGGTGGAGGTGCGCCGCATTTGGGACCGCGCCCCGCACAACGCCTTTACCGACCTGGTCCGCTGGCAGGGACGCTGGTGGTGTGCGTTTCGCGAAGGGACCGGGCACGTCAACTACCACGGCAAGCTGCGGGTGATCGTTTCCCAGGACGGCCGCAACTGGCAAAGTGCCGCGCTGATGTCGGCCGTGTTTGCCGATCTGCGGGATGCCAAGCTGGCGGTGACTCCGGCCGGGGAGCTGATGCTCTCCGGTGCAGCGGCCATGCACCCGCCCATCTCTTTCCGCCATCAGACGGTGGTCTGGTTCAGCCGCGACGGTCGCCGCTGGAGCGACGCGGTGAAGATCGGCGACCGGAACTTCTGGCTCTGGCGGGTGGTGTGGCACAAGGGCACCGCCTACGGGTTCGGCTACGGCACCCGTAGCAACAACCGCTGGATCCGCCTCTACAAGAGCACCGACGGTCGCAAGTTCTCCCTGCTGGCCGACAAGGTGTTCACCCAGGGCTATCCCAACGAAACCGCCCTGGTCTTCGCCAAGGACGACACCTGCTACTGCCTGTTGCGACGCGATCCCGGCTCAGGGCAGCTTGGTACAAGCCGCCCGCCTTACACTTCCTGGCAGTGGAAGGACCTGGGCGTGCGGATCGGCGGGCCGCAGATGATCCAACTGCCCGACGGACGCTTGCTGGCCACCGTGCGGCTCTACGGCAAAACGCGCACCTCGCTTTGCTGGATCGACCCGGAACAAGGCCGTCTGAGCGAAGCCCTGCGGCTCCCCTCCGGCGGCGATTGCAGCTACGCCGGGATGGTGCTGGGTCCGGACGGGCTGGTGTGGATCAGCTACTACTCCAGCCACGAGGGCAAAACGAGCATCTACCTGGCCAAGGTGCGGGTGAGTTCCGAAAAGGCCTCAAAGCAGAAGTAACCCTCAAGAGCCAAATCGCCGCCGCCCCTGAGGCTGAAAAAGCGGTATCCCCTGCGGCTATCTACCACGCCGCACGGCGGTGCGTTATGGTGAAGGGCGAACCGAAACGATTCCTTACTTGTACCCATGCTTCGATCATGGAACAACCTGCTGCCGCACCCGTTGCTCCACCCCGGCGACAGTCCGCCCTGCCGGTGGATATTCCCTACGAGCGTTTTTTGGACTGCGTGCACTGCGGGCTGTGTACCGCCGCCTGCCCTACTTACGTGGAGTTGGGCGATGAGAACGACAGCCCTCGGGGGCGGATTTACCTGATGCGGGCGGTGGTCGATGGCCGCCTGAGCCTGGGGCCTGCGGTGCGCCGCCACCTGGAGCGGTGCCTGGACTGCCGGGCTTGCGAGACGGCCTGCCCTTCGGGGGTGCAGTACGGGCGGCTGATCGAGCCGTTCCGCGTGGCCATGGAACAAGCCCTGCCGGAGCACCAGCGGGCAAGCCAAGGATGGTTCTATCGCCGGGTGCTGTTTGGCACCTTCCCCTGGCCGGATCGGCTGCGCCGCGCGGTGGCCCTGGCCCGGGTGCTTCGCCGCCTGGGGGTGTTCGCCCTGCTGCGTGCCACGGGCCTGATGCGCCTGCTGCCGCAAGAGGTGCAGCAGTTGATCGACATGCTGCCGCCGCGGGTGCCCAAGGCGCTGCCCTTGCCGCCGCAGGCTCCGGCCTTGGGACGGCGCCGGGCCCGCGTGGCGCTTTTCACCGGCTGCGTGGCCGAGGTGATGTTTCGCCATGTCCATTGGGCCACGCTGCGCGTGCTTCAGCACAACGGTTGCGAGGTGGTGGTGCCACAGAACCAGGTCTGCTGCGGGGCGATCCACTATCACGGCGGCCAAAGCCAGCCGGCCCGAGAGCTGGCCGATCGCAACCTGGATGCCTTCGACCCGGATGAGGTGGACGCCGTAGTGGTGAACGTGGCCGGATGCGGCTCCATGCTCAAGGAGTACGGCCACCACTGGCACGACCCGAAACAACCGCAACGGGAACGCCTGGCTGCCAAGGTGAAGGACATTTGCGAGTTTCTCGACGAGCTGGGCCTGGAGCCTCCCCGGCACGAAGTGCGGCTCAAGGTTACTTACCACGACGCCTGCCACTTGGCCCACGCCCAGCGGGTGCGGGAGGCTCCCCGGCGGCTGCTGGCCCAGGTGCCGGGACTGGAAGTGGTCCCCCTGGCCGAATCGGACCTGTGCTGCGGGGCGGCCGGCACCTATAACCTCACGGAAGTGGAAATGGCCACGCGCCTGGCCCGGCGAAAGCTGCAAAACATCCGGGCCACCGGCGCGCAGGCTGTGGTGTCGGCCAACGCCGGTTGCACGTTGCAGATCGCCCGCGAGGCCCGACGCCAGGGCCATCCGCTGGAAGTGTGGCACCCGGTGGAACTTCTGGACTGGGCCTACCGGGGCCAGGGGCCAACCTAGAGCCCCCGGCAATCCGGCGAGGTGCCGTTTTCCTCCCAGGTTAAACTTCGCCACTCGGGGCATCCGAAGTGTGGAATAGGGAGGTGAACCGTCTGATCGCGTCGGCCCAGCGGACTCTTGCCAGCGATGAGCCGAATCGATGGATCGTTTGTCAGCAAGCTCTGCCAGCACTCTGCAGTGGTCGATTGCCGTGGTAATGCAGCAGCGCCCGGAGCAAATGGAACGCACTTTGCTCTCGGTGCTGGAAAACCTTCCCCCGGGCGGGGAGGTGCTGCTGGTGCTGGACGGGCCCTATGAGGACCCCTACGAGCTGGAGGGGGAGGTCCGTTTCGTCCGGGCCGGGGAAGGGGCCTCCTGGAGCCAATGCGCCAACGCGGCGTTAGGAGCGGCGCAGGGAGAGTGGCTGCAGTTGCTTCCCTCGGGGATGCTGGCTCGGCCGGGCTGGTGCCAGTGGTACGGGGATTTGCCACAGCAGGAGCTGCCGGGGGTGGTGATTCCTGGTTTGGGCTGCTCGGGGCCGAGGAGAGCCGCTGCGTGCCAGAGCCAGGAAGCAGAGCTTCCGCTGGAGCCGTGGCGTCCGGGACGGTTGTCGGCGGCCCTGGCTTCGCTGGGAGCCGAGGGAAGTGGCTTTTTCTTTCACCGCCCCAGCGTGGAGGCGGCCGGGGGCTGGCGACTGGGCTTGTCGGGGCCGTGGGCCGACGTGGAGCTGGCGCATCGGCTCTTGCAGCGGGGATGCACGCTGGCCGTGGCCGCAGATTGCCAAGTGGAGCTAGCAGCCTCCGGCAGCGGGGTTGGTCCCTGGCGTCGCGGCTGGAACCAGCGGCGGTTGGCCTTGCTAGTGGGGCCGGGCTGGCAGGCGGCCGTGGCGGCGATTGGGGGCGTGCCGCGACTGCTGTATCGCCTTCTCCGCGCCCCCGGGGCGGCCGGAACTACACTGGCCGAGGCGTTGGGGGGACTGGGGGCCTGGATCACCTACCCGGTGCTCCGGCCGCAGTTGCCGCAAGGGATGGCCGTGCGAGGCAAAGCCTGCCTGCAAAACCGCCAGGAACCACCCAAAGAACCGCTGCCGGTTCCGATGCGCCGGGCCGCATAGGAGAAGGGAAGCCCGGGCCTTCTCGCTGCAACTACTGGGGCACTCCGGCCCGCACCCGGCGGCACAACTCCAGCAGTTCTTCCAGGGCCTGGGCGATGGCTTGGGTGTCTTGCTCGGC
>JALSGI010000263.1 GCA_026982835.1 Planctomycetota bacterium
GCCGACCGGCTGCGGCGGCAGGAAGTGCCCGCAGCGGAGCTGGTGCTAGGGACCCAGTGCGGCGGCTCAGACGGCAACTCCGGCATCACGGCCAACCCGGCCCTGGGCCATGCGGCCGATCTGCTGGTGGCAGCCGGCGGAACGGTCCTGCTGGCCGAAACGCCCGAAGTGTATGGAGCCGAGCACCTGCTGGTGGCCCGGGCGGTAAGCCCCCAGGTGGCCCAAAAGCTGCTGGACCGGATCGCCTGGTGGGAACAGTACGCCGCCAAGTTCGGTGCCCGGCTGGACAACAACCCTTCGCCGGGGAACAAGGAGGGGGGCTTGACGACCATCTACGAAAAGTCCCTCGGCGCGGTAGCCAAGGGAGGCACAACCGCCTTGCGCGATGTGCTGCTTTACGCCGAGCCGGTGCGGACGCGGGGCTTGGTGTTCATGGACTCGCCCGGCTACGACCCGGTGAGCATCACCGGGCTGGTGGCCTCCGGGGCGACGCTGATCGCCTTTACCACGGGCCGGGGCAGCTGCTTCGGCTGCAAGCCCAGTCCTTCGCTCAAGATCGCCACTAACAGCGAAGTGTTCCACCGCATGAACCAGGACATGGACCTGGACGCCGGCGTGGTGCTTGCTGGAGAGCCGGTGGAAAGCGTGGGACGGCGCATTTTTGAAACGCTGCTTGAGGTGGCCAGCGGCCGGCAGACCAAGAGCGAACAGCACGGCGTGGGCGACGAGGAGTTTGCTCCCTGGTCCATCGGCCCGGTGCTGTAGGTGGCCGGGCAGTGAAGACGACGGCTCGGCGAGCCGCGGACTTTAGTCCGGTACGTGTTTAGCGGGCTATCAAGGCTCGCATGCTTTGAAGAGGCTCACTGGTGAGTGAACGCCCAGCAGACCCGGCACCTTTTTCCACTTCAACGGCTCGGCGGGAGCCTCGCCCTCCCTGTTGCGCCAATCGACGCCTGTTCTTGCACCGGAGCGGAAGCTCCCTGAGAGGGCGAACCTCCTGGTGAGCCGCAGGTTCACCAGGTGCGTTGTTTCCCACAAACGCGCTTTGTTCCTGCCCGGTGCGGAAGCATCTTGCGCAGGCCGCACGGCGCAAGCCGTCCGAGGTTTCGGCTGTCCGGTTACGGTTCCTGGGCCTGGTTGAGCCGGGTGGTCCAGAACTTCTCGGCCTGTTCGTACTGCCGGATGATCTCGGCCCGTTGCTGCCGATTGCTGATCCGCAGCTTGCGTCGGGCCTTTTGCAGCCACTGCAGGAAGAAACGTACCGCCCTGCGGCGGATGGTGGTCTGGTCCTTGCGCTGGATGTAATACGGCCCGCTCAAAGCGAAGCGGTACGTATGGGGCACCTCGGCAACAGCCCGAAACAAAAACCAGCCCGGCTCGTAGAAACGAAGTCCCTCCAGTCGCCCCCCGTTGCGCACCAATTGCTGCACGTGCACCCGATGGACCACCTGGCCGTTGTGGATCACTTCCACGTAGCGGACCGGATCGCGGCTGTCCAGCTCCACCACGGCGTCCAGCACCAGCGGCTGCTGGCCGGGCAGATCGAACACATGGCCGGGTGGATGCCCCTCGACGGCCGGACGCAGCAGCGGTCCGTTGGTCACCACCACGCGTCCCTGGGCATAGTGATCCCACCACCGCTTGGCGTCGAACGGCCCGGGCGAGTACACATACACCCGGTTGTAGCCCACCGGATTGCCCACCAGCCCGGAACCACTTCCGGCCGAGGGAGGGATGCGGAACCCGGCATCGAGCACCTGGAAGTAGATGTACTGGTGCCACAGTGCCTGCCCCCAGGGCCCCCGGAACCGGCGGCGATCCGGCACGTAGCCCTCCTGCGAGGGAGTCGTCTGCCCCGAGCGCAGCAGTGCGGCGGAAGCCACCTGGATGGACCGCACTCCCCCCAGGGCCAGCCACACCGGCAGCTCCCAGCTTTGCGGGTCGGCCACGTCGATCCAGGCTCCTTGGGCCTGGGCCTGTTGCAGCCCGGGCAGCAGCGAGGGGAGTTCGGCTTTTTGGGGATCGAAGGCAAGCGGCTCTTTCAGCTTCAGGTAAAGCAGCGTGCCGCTGCGGCGATGCTCGGCCCCGCCCAGCAGGTGCACCCAGCGCTTTTGCCCTTCGAGCTGGACCAGGGGTTTTTCGGGCAGAGGGCGGTTTTTCCAAGGGTTTTTTTGGTGGGTCCAGGTAATCATCAGGGCCAGGGGGAGGTCTTCGGCGTTCATCACCACGGGCATGTCCTTGGGATTGCGGTGCACGCGCAGATCGGCTCCCCACCAGCCTTTTTCGCTCATGTTCACCAGTCGCCGCACGCCGATTATCTTGCGGTCGCGGCTGGTGGCCTGCATGAGAAAATAACCGCTGGCCCGAGCCCACTCCGGCCCCCGCTCCACCTCGAAGGGGTACTTCCCCGGCGGCAGCAACACCACCAGCGAGCCTCCAGTGGAGAAGTGATCGTGCCAGAAGGGGAACTTGCCTACCCGAATGCTCCGCCCCGCGGCGTCCTTGAGGTGGATGCGGCACGGCAGCGGCTCGCGGGTGTCCAGATCGACGATCGTCCACTCCAGCCGCCCCAGTCGCTGGGCCAGGGCTGGCGTAGGGGCCACGACCCACCCTGCCCAAAACGCGAGCCAAAGCACTGGAAACCATGCAGCACCCGGGCCGGGGAATTCCCGCCGGGATACCCGCCTGGCTACGGATAATCCACCCATGATGCACCTGCAACGTGGCAACGCGGAGCTACCGTAGGGTTCCCTTTCCCAACTCTAGCATCACCGGTTGCCCGGCAGGGACGATTGTGCCGATTGTGCTGCAAGAGGCGGCCGGCCGCAGAGCTAGAAAACCCCGGCTCGGTGCGGTACTATTCTTTAGCCGCAAGAGGCACTCCCGGGGAGCTGAGGCCAAATAGCTGTAACCTTTTTGATAAAAAGAACTTATTGCAACCATTCCCCCTGCCCGGCCCGCGGCCCGGGCGCCCCAACCCCCCATCGGCGACAAGCATCATGGCCAAGGACTACTACAAAATCCTGGGCGTAAGCCGCAACGCCACCGCCGAGGAAATCCAGAAGGCGTACCGGCGACTGGTGCGCAAGTACCACCCGGACCTGAACCCCGACGACAAACAGGCCCAGGAAAAGTTCAAAGAAGTGCAGGAAGCCTTCGAGGTCCTTAGCGACCCGAAGAAACGGGAAATGTACGACCGCTACGGCAGCGCGTTTGAGTATGCGGCCGGGGGTCCGGGAGCCGGGGCTCGCAGCTACACCTGGAGCAACGTGGATACAGAGTTCGACGATTTCGACTTTTCGCAGATTTTCGGCGGCCGGGGGGGAGTGGACCCGTTTAGCTTTGCCGAGATGTTCCGCCGCCGGGCCCAGGCCACACGCCCCCGAGCCCGTCGCGGCCTGGACGTGGAAACCGAACTGACCGTCCCTTTTTCCACGGCCGTCAGCGGCGGGGAGACCGAGATCACCCTCAGCGGCCCCCAGGGGGAGAAGCACCTGCGGGTGAAGATTCCCGCGGGGGTGGAGTCGGGCCAGAAGATTCGCCTTCGCGGCCAGGGGCGTCCCGGCATCGGGGGCGGTCCGCCGGGGGACTTGCTTATTCGCGTCCACGTGGCCCCGCATCCGTTCTTCCAGCGCGTGGGGAAAAACCTGCGGCTTTTGCTTCCGGTCACTCCTGCGGAGGCGGCCGGGGGAACCACCGTAGAGGTCCCCACACCCAAAGGGACCGTGTCGCTGAAAATCCCCCCCGGTTCCAACACCGGAACCAAGCTCCGCGTGCGCGGGCACGGCGTGGGGGCCAAGGACCAGAGGCCCGGCGATCTGATCGTGGAGCTGCAAGTCAAACTCCCCCCGGAGCTGGACGAAGAAGACGTGGAGCTGCTGCGGCGGCTGGACCGGCAACACCCCTGGAACCCGCGCGAGCAAATCCGCTGGTAAGGCGGATCACGGCCGAGCTTTCCT
>JALSGI010000264.1 GCA_026982835.1 Planctomycetota bacterium
CCGGCGAGCCGCGTGTGTGAGCACGCGGTTAGCGAGCCTACCCAAATACCTGCAAGGCGGCTCGCATGTCTTTATCCGTTTGCTCCTGCGACGTTTTCAAAAAGGGCAAAAGGGGAGGTTAGAGAGCGAGCCAGGCAAGTGGAGCTTCACCTGCACCTGGTCCACCAGCCAACCGGGATCGGCTCCGTCGGCGGCTCGTAGCCGCAGGTAGCACACCCCGTTGGGCGTGGGGGTCTGTAAGGGCAGCGTGGCGGCAGGGCGTCCGTCCACCTCCACGCGGCAGCGGCGCTGGTGCAGGTCCCAGTGCAGCGCCAGGAGATGCCATTTTTTCGGCGGCAGATTCACCACGGCGGCCTTTCCTGGAGGGGCAAAGCGGAGGAGAAAAACGGCCCGCCGCTCCCCCTGGTCATCACAGGGGTCGAAGAACCGATCGGCCAAGGCGATGCTTCCCCCGCGGCAGCCGGGATTCAGACGCAGTTGCACCCGCAACGTGCCGCGGCGCCCCAGGGGAAAGTTCCACACGGCCCCGTCGGGCAAGTGCTCCGGCTCGCAGCGAAGATGCAGGGCTTTACGGTCGGGGAGGTCGGGGTGAGGGACCAGGCGCGCTCCTGGCTTGCGATCGCGCCAGACGAACTTCAGTGGCCCGAAGGGGCGAAACACACTCCAACGCCGAAGCCCTCTGGCGAAGTCTTCCTCCTGCTCGGTTTGCAGCAGCCAACGAGGATCGAATCGAAGGATGCTCCTGCGTCCCCGGCCCTGGCCGGTGACGAGCACCACTGTTCCGTCCTCGGCCACCACGGCGTCGGGGTAGGCGGTGCCGCGATCCCCGTACTGCGGAGGCGTCTGGTCACGCAGCGGGTCGAGGAACACTTCGCGGAACCCGTGCCACGTACGGCCCTCGTCCAGCGAGAGGGCTGCGTGGAGAGCATCCCGGCCGCTGTAGGCCGGAAAGTTCTTGCCCGGTGGCGGAAGCAGCTCCTGGCAGTTGTTCCACAGCAGGAGGATGCCACCCCGGGGAAGCCGCAGCAGCTTGGCCGGTGATTCCGAAGCAGGAAACCGGGAGGGCTCGGGTCGGGTCCAGCGAATCCCCGCCTGGGAAAAAGACTGATACAGCCAGCCGCTGTCGTTGCGGATGAGCATCCAGAGCTTACCGCTTCGCAACTGCACAAGCGTAGGTTCCACGGCTCCAATCCGTCCCCCGTGCGGTTGTACCGGCACGGTGAGGGCCACGGGCGATTCGTGCCAGCGAAGCCCCTCGTCGTCGGTCCAGAGCACGCGAACTTCGTTGGACCCCGTGGGGCTTGTGTGCGGCCGGACCCACTTTCCAACGGGGAGCAAAATCCTTCCCTGGCGAAGCTGTACCATCTCGCGCAGCGCCCCCACGTATCCTGCCCAGATACGCCGCGGCGGCGACCAGCGTCGGCGTTGCGGATCGGTGCGGGTGTGCCAGATGTCGTAGAACAAATCCACGCCGTGCCGACGATTCCCCCGCCCGCGGCAAACCAGAAAGCACACGTGCAGCCTCCCGGAGCGATCCACCAGCGTCCGGGTGGTGGGGGCCGAGTCGTTTGGAACGGGAAACTCTACCCGGGGAGTCGACCAGCTCCGGCCGTGGTCCCGGGAAGCGATGGAAAGGCAATGCTTGCCCTCGGCGATCCAGAGCACTTTCAATGTGCCGTCGGGCAAGCGTACGATCGACGCCTCGTTTTCAGGACTGGAAGCTACCCGTTGCGGGCCCAGCGCCGGCTGCCCGATGGCCATACCGCCAGGGAAGAACATTCCCCAGGCGATCCACAGCAAACTGGTGCCCGCAGGAAAAACACACTGCCGGAGGTACTGGCTCCCGGTACGAAAAGTCCCTGGAACGAATCGAAATGCAATCATCAAAAATCCTTGCGACTACTGAAGAAACCGATCCTGGATGTAAAGCCTGGTTGCTGCCGTTTCCGAAGGCTGCGCCTCCAGGATACATTCCTTCAGCCTATACGGCACGCTGTCGGAGAAAAAAATGCTAATAACCTATCCTTTTGCCCTTTCGGTGGCTCCTCAGGTGGCCAGGGATAAAGCAAAAAGGACGGTCGGCCGGAAGCGAGACAGCAATTTAGAAACCCCTACGCCCGGACAGGCCCAGGTTGGTGGTAACAGCCCGTTGAAAAAGTCCATTTGAAATGAAAACGCGTTATAAGATTCCCTGCACATCCTGAAAAAAGCGGCTCGGCAGGAGCCTCGCCCTCCCAAACTTGTGTTTTTCAACGGGCTGGTGAAGAAATACTCCTCCCGACGCGTGCCCGTCCAATCACGCAGCCAAACCCAACGCACCAGCCCCCGTTCCTGGCCGCTTTTGTACCAGTGCCCCGTGCCGGTGACCACCCCCACGCGACGTGTCGTGCCGCCGTACCAGGTCACACTCGGCTTGCGACGCCGCAAAAGACGAACTTTCGCTGGGGAAACTAGCCGGTGGTAGCTAGAGGGCTGTGCCGGGGCCAGACGTCCCAGGATGCGAAGGATGTTGGAGACGGTGCGGTGCCGGGGGTGTGAGGATAGCGCCCAGCAGCCGTACGTGTTTAGCGTGCCAGCACAAGACGAAGCGCCCCCAGAGCAAAAGAGTTGATTTTTTCCGGCGAGCCGCGTGTGTGAGCACGCGGTTAGCGAGCCTACCCAAATACCTGCAAGGCGGCTCGCATGTCTTTATCCGTTTGCTCCTGCGACGTTTTCAAAAAGGGCAAAAGGGGAGGTTATAATCCTTCTTCCACAATCGCTCGTCGGGTCTCTAGCAGGATTTCCGCCACCCGCAACGCCCTCTTCGGATCGGGAGAAAGCCCTATTTCGTTTTGCTCAATCCCCAACAGATATTCGGCAATCTCTTCGGCCGGCCTGTTTTTCAACACCAATCGAAACACCTGCGGCACGTAAGCATGGTACTCGCCTCGCGCCTGGGGAATCCCGGCCACTCGGATCGGGTCCCACAGGTAGTGCAAAATCTCGTCCACGCGGCCGTAGAGCTCCTTCTCTTCGGGGGAAAGAGCCTTCATCTTTCATTTCCCTCTGGGCGTTGTACGAGCTTGCGATCTGGCGGCGGAGGATTCAGGCGTCGGGCCGGGTCAAGGGGAGCTCGGGCAAGCGGGGCACTTGCAGCTTTTCCAGCCACTGGGCAAGCGCCGGCTGGTTGGCCGTCAGCGCCTGCTGGACCTCCCGGGCCAGGTTGCTGACATCGGTCTTGGTGACGGCGTTCCAGCCGTGGGCCAGGATGGAATTGTTCCGCCGGTCCAGCAGCGGCTGGAACTTGAAGTGAAACCTCCGCGTCTTGTCCTTCTTGTTGGGAAAGACGATGCTTCGGGCCACCGGATCGTTCAAGACCCAAAGCAGCACCCAGGCGTTGTTCAGCGCTAGCTGCTCGGGAAGCGAGTCCCCGAATGCTTCCGTGGCCGCTTGGCGGATTGGCTCGTGGTTTTCCCAGTCGGGACGGGAGACGTCGAGCTGGTACTGATCGTGGAGGATGAACTGGGCCACGGACTCCAAGGCCCGGTAAAGCCGGGCGCAGGCGTCGTCGTACTGGCCCTGGGCCATCCGCCGCCGGGCGTTGGCCAGCAGGTCGGCCGTGGCCTGGATGGCCGGTTTTTCGGCCGTGGTAATCTTTTCGACCGCTTGGGCCAGTTCTTCCATTTGCTGGACGAACTGGAGGAGGTCGTCACTGCCGACGGTGCCGCGACAATAGCTTTGAAGCAACTCCAGCGCCTGGTGGAATTGGGACCGCAAGGACTGTTGATAGTGCTCGAACAGGTCCCAGCGGTGCAGGGTGCGGGCCAGCTGGGCCAGTCCCTGGTAGAGCAGGCGTTCCTGGGCTCGGGCCGGCCAGATGCTCTCCCAGGCCTCGGCCGCCGCGGCAAACTGCCCCCGGTTGAAGTGCTGCCGCCCCCGGTCGGCGGCCAGAAACCCGGTTTGCTCGAAAGCGTT
>JALSGI010000265.1 GCA_026982835.1 Planctomycetota bacterium
CAGCGGGCCGTCCAATCCGCCGGCTTCGTGGAGCTGCGGCCAGAGGATCCGCTGCCGGGAGAGGAACCGCTGCACTTCGGCCTTGGAGTGATCCAGACAGACGCCCACGGGCAGAAAGCCCTGCTGGCCGTACTTGGCGTAGAGCTGGGCGATGGTTTTCATGTCCTGCACGCAGGGCTGGCACCAGGTGGCCCAATAGTGCACCAGCACCACGCGGCCGCGGTAGCGCCGCAGGTCCAGGGGCCGTCCCTGCACCGTGGTTCCGGCCAACTGAAGCACCTTGCCCACCGATTCCAAACGTCGGATGGCCCCGCGGGCCTTGGCCGCCGCCGAGGCCTGCGGAAAGCGGCGCACCACCTGGCCGTACCAGTCTTTGGCTTCTTTTTCGTTGCCGGCGAACTCTTCGGCAATGCCCAACTGGAGCAGGGCCTCGGCCGTGTCGGGGCTGTCGGGATACTGCTCGACGTAGGCCTTCAGTTGTTCCAGCCACCGAGCCTGAATCTTGGCGAAGTCGGCCTTGGGATCTTGGAGCTGCTGGTTGTAGCGGGTACTGAGCAGGCGGAACTTGACGTAAGCGGCCAGTTGTTCCTCGCCGCTTTTTTCCAGCTTGGCGGTCAATTGTTCCAGCAGGGCGAGCCCGCCGGGAAACTCGCCTCCCTGCACGGCCACGCTCACCGTGTCGGCCAGTTGTTGCAGCCATTGGATACGATCGGCCGGGGCGGGAGCAGCTTGGGCCAGGCGTTGCAACAGCTCGGCTCGTTGTTCGTGCAGGGCGGGCTTGCGGCCAGCGGGGGCCGAGGCCAGTTGGGCATCGAGCCGTTCCAGCCGGCCCAGCAGCTTTTGATACTCGCCGCCGGCTGCGGCAGCCGAGCTCCCCGGCACGACAGCGGCCGCCGTGGAGGTGCGGAAGAACTGCGTTTGATCCGCCCCTTCTGCACCGGGGGCGTCCAGCCGCGGGGCCGAAACCAGCCGCCAGGCAGTACCCACTTGGATCAGCGTGCCCAGCTGCAATTGCAGCGTCTTACCGTCCTGCTCGACCAGGGCCAGGGTGTTTTCGTACACCAGCAGGTCCTGGGTCACACCGGGCGTGCCTTGCGGCACCAGGCCCGGCTGGTGCCCGGCGAACTGAAGCCACTGGGCCTTGGCCCCCAGGGGCCGGTGGCGGCTCAGCTTGGCGAACTCCTCCTCGGCCCGGCGGATTTTCTGGCGGAGCTGGTCGGCCAGGGGGGCCTCGATGCCCAGGGTGCGGATGTCCTCGTCGGTGAGGAGCAACCGCTGGAATCTGCGGGTGTCCCCTTCCCGCAGGGCCAGCACCACTTCCCGGCTCAGCTCCTCGGGCGAGATGCGTTTCCAGTGGTCGATCTGGGTGTCCCCGTTGCGGTCCACCCCCCAGCGCGTCCCGGCGGTGTGGAACCAGCGGAACTGGTCGGCCTTGCCGTCGAAGTCGGCGTCGATGTCCCGATACACCTCCAGCCCCTGGCGGTAATAGCACCACTGGTCCACCACGTTGTCGCCGTTGGTATCCACGAAACGGCGGAGGATCACGCCCTGGGGATTGCGGACCACCCAGCCGGAGTGTTTCCCCTGTTTTTGGGCCCGAATGGTACACCGGGCCACTTCCTCGGGGGCGGGCTGGTCGTAGAGGACGTCGGGCTGGACGGGCTTGAGTTTAAGGGCGTCGGCCACCGTGGGGGTTTGGGCCAAGGCACTCAGGGGGAGTGTAGCCAACCAGGCAGCCAGAGAAAAAAAGGCCAACCGGCGCATGGGGACTCTCCTGGCAGGGACCAGCGGACTGGAGCCGGGAAAAGCTCTTTCCGCAGGAATCGGGTTCCGGTTTTTATAGTTCGACCAGAAAGAGAAGCGGGGATCAGTTTTTCGTTTTTTCTCCCGGAGCTCCCTCCCGGCAAGCCGAGTCAAGCCCGGCGGGAACTGGCGAAATAGCAACGGCCGCCGGGTCAGCTCCCGACGGCCGGTGCGTTTCACTTTTAGCGAACCGGGGCAGGCTACCAGGTGACGATCACGTCGGTGGCCCACAGAAACTGGCTCCCGTTGTTGCCATCGTCAAAGGGAGTGAAGGGACCCACCAGTCCTTCGACCCAATCCCAGCGAACTTCGCTGCGGACGTACAGGTTGTCCTGGGGACGGTAAATGGCCCCCAAGCTGATGGCCTGCCACTGGGCCGGCATGGGCACACCGCCGGGGACGAGCCATCCGGTGGGCGGTCCCATTCCCACCACGCGGGCACCATCGTCATCGGCAAACCAGGTGTAGCGGGCGCCCACCTGCCAGCAGGGATTGATGTCCCGTAGCAGATAGATGTTGAACCCGTACCACTCGGCGTCCGACAGACCGTCGTTCCAGATCGAACCGTCATCTTCCCAGCCGTAGTTGTACTCGACGATCACCGTGTTGCGGCAGCCGACCTTGCGGGAAGCGACGATGCTGAACATGGTGCGATTGTTCTGGCCGGCGTCGTCCTCATCGCCGGTGTGGATGGCAAAGGCCAGCGAGGAACGTTCATCCCAGCTGGTCCAGGTGACACCGCCCAGGAAGCCCAAATCGTCGTTGTTGTCTTCCCAGTTGTCCCATCCCCGGGTGAAACCACCCTGGACGGTGATCTGGTCGGTCAGGTCGTACATGGCCAGCACACCGGTGTGGGTGAAAGGCTGGCCGTACTGCATCAGGTAGTTTTGGGTGACGAAGAAGTTGCCGGTGGCCGGGACGCTCTCGTACCCGATGATGGTGAAAAAGTGGCCGATCCGCACGGTCAGGTCGTTGTAGGCTACGTCCAGGTACATCTGGGGCAAGGCCATCTTGTAGAACCGGCTGTCGGCATCGGAAATGATGTTATCGTCCAATCCCAAGGCGGTGGTGAATCGGGCATCGGTGCCATAGACCACGTCCACGCGGCCTCCGATAGCCCACCCGCAGCCGCCGTTGTCGGCTTCGCGTTCCAGATACAGCCAGAGTTGATTCATCTGGTACTCGTTGGACCGATCGGTGAAAGTGACCGGACCGTTGAAGTTGCTGGCCGGATCGTCGGGGTTCCAGGTGAAGCTTTGCCGTAGCCAGCCGCCGATGGTAATGCCCGAACCACAGCAGGCGCTGCACCCGCCCCCGCCGCAGTAGCCGTTACAACTGGTGCAATGGGCATGCCCGCAACACCCGGCCTCGGCCACTTGAGGGGCCGGGGCGTCGCTGGGCGAGGTATCCGCAGGCTGATCCTCGGCCACATAGGCCGACCCGTAGTAACTGCCGGATTCGATGTCCTGCTGGGCCCAGACACCGGGGACCAGCCCCAGGCACAAGGCCAGCGCCGAAAGGAAACAGAAACACTTCTTCATCGGGATTTTCCTCCAATCCGTGGACGGGTGTGGCGTGGTGCGTGTCTGTTGGAACCGCGGTACGGACGGCGACCGCTTTCCCCCTGGCAAGGGGACGTACTGCCAGGCCGGTGTCTATGCTTGTATCGGCCTGCGAAAAAAAACGAATTGACGTCCAGCAGCGGGAATAACCCTGGAATCGCGTGACGAAATACCTTGTTGCGCGAAAGCTTGACGGCTGGACAAACCTTGCCTCCTTTCCCGAGGGAAAAGTGCGCTGGAGTGTGGGAGCAAGTTGCCGGGGAGGAGAGAATGAGCCTGGGCGACCCGGCCTCTACTGATAGCACCGCCAGCAAGCAGGCAAGCTTGACCAGGTGGCCCAGGCCAGGTTAGCTTTCCCGCCGGCCCCGTCGCCAGGAGCCCTCTGGCGGAGCGCCCGCTTGGCGGCAGCCGATCTCTCCGTGCCTGCCGTGAAACGATGTCCGCCGCAAACCTCCCCCTGGAATGCCTGAATGGAGCCCATGCCCTTGACCCGGCACCCCGGCCCTACCCTGCGTTCCTGGAGTGCGGGGATGGGGCTGCTGGCCATCGCCTTGGCCTGGCAAGGGGTGC
>JALSGI010000266.1 GCA_026982835.1 Planctomycetota bacterium
CCACGTAGGCCCCTGCTTGCGATTCCGGCAAACTGACCAGCAATCCGCCAGAGGTCTGGGCATCGAACAGCAGCTCTAGCTTCCCCGGATCGGGCTCTCCCTGGATGTGCAGGCGCCGCTGGAGAAAACGCCGGTTGCTTTCCGAGGCCCGGGTGTGAAAGCCTCGGGCGGCCAACTGGACCGCCCCGGGAAGTTCCGGCAGCCGGGCCGCTTGTACCTGGATGGTCACGCCGCTGGCCAGGGCCATCTCGCAGGCGTGCCCTGCAAGGCCAAAGCCGGTGATGTCGGTGGCGGCGTGGGCCTGGTGCTGCCGGGCCAGGAGCGAGGCTGCCTGGTTCAACTCCACCATGCTGGCGATGGCCTGCTGGAGCACTTCCTCGGGACAGCGGCCCGCCTTGGCCGCTGTGGTGATAAAGCCCGTGCCCAACGCCTTGGTGAGCACGAGCCGGTCGCCGGGCCGGGCGCCAGCGTTGTCGAGCAGTTGCTCGGGCTGCACGATGCCGGTGACGGCCAGGCCGTACTTGATCTCCGTGTCGCGGACCGAGTGGCCGCCCAGGATCACCGCCCCGGCCGCCGCCACCCGCTCGCTGCCGCCGCGGAGAATGTCGCTCAACACTTCCAGCGGGAGCTTATCGTCGGGAAAACCGACGATGTTCAGCGCCGTGACCGGCTGGGCCCCCATGGCAAACAGATCGCTTAAGGCGTTGGCTGCGGCGATGCGGCCGAACTGGTAAGGATCGTCCACCAGCGGGGGAAAGAAGTCCAGCGTCTGCACCACGGCCAGGTCGTCGCGCAGGCGATACACGCCCGCGTCGCTGAAGTGTTCGGCCCCCACCAGCAGGTTGGGATCGTCGAACCGGGGCAGGTTCCGCACCACCTGTGCGGTCGCCTCCTGGGGCAGCTTGCCGGCTCACCCGGCGCAGTGGGCATAGTCGGTCAGGCGTTTTTTGCGTCCAAAGAGCATGGGTTGTTCGTCCGGCGGGGTGTTAGTACCGGGCCACGTCCTGGCCGGTGCGGCCGGTCAGCTGGGCCAGCGTGCGTTGGGCCTCGACGGTCATCATCCGCAGTTCGCTGCCCACGGCAATAAATTGCATCCCCTGCTCGGCGCGGCGGAGGGCCGTCTGGGGGTCCATGACGTGCATGCCGGTGGGCGTGCCCACGCGGCGCCCCGTGTCGATCACCCTCTGCAAGGCCGCCTCGAACTCCTCGTCGGTGGCTTCGGTTCCGTCGGGCTTGCGCATGTTGGCCCGCAGGTCCACCGGCCCCACGAAGATGGCATCGACGCCCGGCAAGCTGTAGATGGCCTCGGCGTTCTGGATACCGGTGGGGCTTTCGGTCTGCAACACCACCAGAATCTGGTCGTTGGCCCCGGCGTAGTACTCCCCGGCCGTGGCGTCGAAGTTCATGCTGTGCATCCCCCCGCCCAGGCTGCGATTGCCCACGGGCGGGTACTTGGCCGCGGCCACGGCGACGCGGGCCTGCTGGAGGGTGTTGACCATGGGCACCACAATGCCCCAGGCCCCGGCGTCCAGCACCCGCTTGATGTAGTCGTGGCTTCCTTGGGGGACACGGGCCAGGGGGACACAGCCGGCGTCGGCCACCACGGCGAAGATGGCCGCCGCCTGCGACCAGTCGATGGGCGAGTGCTCCATGTCCAGCGTGAGCCAGTCGAAACCCAGCCGGGCCATCACCCGCGTGGCGTACAAGTCACCCAGGGAAAGCCAGGTGCCGAAAGTCGGCTCTCCGCGGCGGAGTTTTTCTTTAACGGGGTTGGTTTTCATCGGGGTTTTCCTTGGATCAAGCAGAAATCGCAGGGGAAACAACCGGCCAGCGTGCCGTTTTCTGTTGCCGGCACCGGACGCTGCCGCAAGGTGTGTCTCCCAGAATAAAGGGCACCGCCCCGGCAGGACAAGGACCCGGTTAAACGCGGCTTCCCGAAAAAAATTCAGCGAGAAGGTATTTGCAGAGGGGTTGGGCCGGGAGAGGAGACGAGCCAGCGTCGGGGACGCCTGCGGTGGCGGGGGCCGATGCGCGGCAGGCGAAACCGCTCCGTGTAACCGTAATAGTTCTGTCCTTGGCCGGAAACCGCAGCGCGAAAGATACCGTAGGCGACCAGCTCTTGGGTACTGCGGTGCCGCAGATGGCCCTGGGGGTCCAGCTCCTTGCTGCTTTCAAACACCACGCCGCCGGGGACTTCCTCGCTGGAAACCACCAGGCGGACGATCGTGCCGGAGGGTTTTCGTTGCACCACCTTGTAGTGAACCGTGGGGACCAGCCGTTGCAGGGCCTGGTAGGGCATGTCCACGGCCACCACGGTCCAGGTGGTTTCCTCTAGCACCTGGTTTTGAGGCCCGGTGAGCACCAGGTGGCGGAAAAGCACGTAGGGGGCCAGCCGGGGACAGTACCAGAGTGTTACCCGCAGCACCCCTTCCGGGCCGGCGGCTTTTCCCTCGTACACGCGACAGGGGAAGGCCTTTTCGCTCACCCGGAGGGTTTTGGTGCCCTTTTGTTGGTAGGAGACGTGGTAGGCAAAGGGGACGTCGTCGAAGCGTCGCCGCAGGGTGTGATGCCTGCCGGCCAGGCGTTTGCCCATCACCGCCACTTCGCTGCTGATGCGTAGGGTGTAGGAGTGTTCGTCCCGATGAAGCAACTCGGTGCGGGTGTGGGTGAGGGTGTGGGAGAGGCGGCCTTTGTCCGGGCCGAATGTTTCGCTGGTGGTCCGCATCACCTTCCAGGAGCCGGGGGCGAACCTGGCCCAGGGATGGTGAGCCGGATCGATGACCTGAGCCCAAACCGGCTCCAGCACTCCCGCGGAGCAAACGATTCCCCCCCAGGTTGCCAGCACCGCAACGACTCGAACACCGCAACAGCCACGGGAAAGACCCATCGGAGCCAGCTTCCCACCCTTGATTGCAGTTGGTTTTTTCAACAAAGTAGCACACCCGGCGCCTCGGAACCGGGCAGTCCGTTGCGGTTTTCAAGGCAGGCGACGGAAGTGCTCCGACCAGCGAGTGAATTTTCCGATTGTGCGGACATTCAGCATCGTTCGGATGATGGAACGAATTGGGGAAACGCCGATCTTTACACCGGCTGGGAACGGCGCAGCATGAGCTGGGAAACCGCCACTCGCAGTTGCTTAACCGTCAAGGGGAGCTGCAAGGCCACGCGGTGATGTGCCAGTCGGGCCTGCTTGATCCACTCCCGTTGCTCTTTGCCCAACAACAGCAGGCAAGGGACTCCCCGGGTCACTTCTTCTTCGTGGAAGCGATTGAATCCTTTGAGGGCGTTGGGGCCGACGGTTTCGGCGTCGAAGACCACCACATCGGCCACTTCGTGGTCGTCCAGGAAGCGATCCATGGCCCGATCCGGGTCCACGGTAATCAGCACCCGGTAGCCCGCTGACTTGAATCCCTTGCGGATGGCATCCTGCATTTCCGGGTTGGCCTCGACGAACATCACGGTTCGCTTGGACCCGCGTTCGGCCATCAGGGGCTCAGAGGGGCTGGCGTGGTTGGTCGTTGCGGGGAGCTGGGCAGCTTCCAGCCGGGGGAGCACGTTTTTGAGCTCGACCAGCATTTCGGAAGGGGTCTGGTAGCGTCGTTCCGGGTTCAACTCCAGGGCGCGGTTGCAGATGGAGACCACGGCCGGGGGGAGCTCGGGCATGGCAACCTGGATTGGCACCACGTTGAGGAAACGCTGCTTGGAGATGCGTTCGCCCCGGTCGCGGGTTTCTTTCAGAGCGTGCTTGCCACAGAGCATGTGATAGTAAATGGTTCCCAGAAAATAGATGTCGCTGCGTGGGTCGTTGCGCTTGGCCCCGCTGGCCTTCTCCAGTCCGGCATAATCCACCGTGCGGAGGTTCTTCCCCTCTTCCTGGTCCAATTGGGAAGCCAGCCCGAAGTCCACCACCTTGGCCACCCCGCGACTGGAG
>JALSGI010000267.1 GCA_026982835.1 Planctomycetota bacterium
CGGGGAACGTGGCTGGAACCGCTGAGCGTGGAGAAAGTGAACCGACTTAACGAGCTGCTGTACCAGGCCAAGCAATCCCTGAAAGCCCATCCTGCCGATGAATCCTCCCCTGCCGACGAACCGGCCACTGCTGCTGGTAAGCGTACGTAACGCGGCCGAAGCCCGGACGTGCCTCCCCTGGGTGGACGTGCTGGACCTGAAAGAACCCCGACGCGGCCCCCTGGGAGCCGTGGAGTGGCAACAGCTCCGGGCAGTGGCGGGCTTGTGTCCCAAGGGGCTCCCCCTGAGCGTGGCCTTGGGGGAGCTGAACGATGTGGCCTGGGAACTGGTGGAGGCGATTCCCGCTGCACAGCCTGCGGTTCGCTTCGCCAAGGTGGGCCTGGCCGGCCAAGCAAGCCGCCACGACTGGCTTGCCCGGCTGAAGCAACTCCGCGACCGCCTCCCCCGGCCCGTCGAACTGGTCCCGGCCGCCTACGCCGACTGGCCGCAGGTGCAAGCCCCCGCTCCTGAAGAAATCCTGCAAGCCGCCTGCGAACTGGACGGCCGCACGTTCATGCTCGACACGGCCTGCAAGGATGGTCGGCGGCTGTGGGACCACCTGTCCCTGGCCCGGGTCGAGCAACTCGTCGAACAAGCCCATGCTCGCGGCTGCCGGGTGGTACTGGCCGGGTCGCTCCAGGCGGCGGACATTCCCCGCGTGTTTGCGTTGCAAGCCGAGGTGCTGGCCGTGCGTGGGGCGGTGTGTCGCCGGGGGCGGGAGCACCTGGACCAGCAACTCCTGGCTGCCTTGGGCCGCCGCCTGCGGCAAGAAGCCGCCGGCCGGGAACAATCCCCACAATTTGCTTGACAACTCCTCCCGCAGCCGGGATATTAAGCTCCCAAAAGGGGTTTGATGGCAGGGGAGAGTTTCTTCAACGTCGGTGGCCTGAATCCGTTCCCTATCTGAAGTGAGCAAGCTTTCCCTGTTGCCTTGAGCCGGCTTTTGGCGGAGCCGGCCGAAAGAGTTCTTCGCCGGGCAGAGAGAGGCTTCAGCAATCACGGCAGGAAACGGTTTCGTGATGTTCATCTTTCCTCATGATGGAAGGACGCATCATGCCCAAGAGCGTGTTGGAAGCCATCAAGCAGGGCATCTGGAACTTTGAACCCGAGGCGGTGGACCAGGAGCAGTTCGAGCCGACCGACGCCCCGCCCGGTTCGCCGGAAAAAATCTCCGTGCTGGCCCAGCGACTCCAACAAGGCTTGCCGCTGTGGCATCCCCGCGACCGGCAAGGATACGATTCGGAAGAAGACATCTGGGCGTAACCGACTAAGCTACAACAGGTTGCAGCAATCCCCTGCAGCCCCGGTCGTTGAACACCCACTGGGGGCCGATTATAGTGGACCTCAGGGTGCCTGGTCCATGCTCCCTCCTATGCGGAGCCGCCCAGGCACAGGTCCCGCGGCGGCCTTGCCACAGACCGGCTGGGCAGATCGTGCATATCCTGCTGACCAACGACGACGGCATCTACGCCCCCGGCCTGGCTGCGCTGGAACAGGCCCTGGGGCGGCTGGGAAAGGTGACCGTGGTGGCCCCCACCACCGAGCAGAGCGGGGTGGGCCACTCGATCACGTTCCTGATGCCGCTGGTGGTCAAGGAGGTTTACCAAGGGGATCGCCGCCGGGGTTGGTCGGTCGAGGGCAGCCCGGCCGATTGCGTCAAGCTGGGCATCACCCAACTGGCTCCCGCCCCGGTGGACCTGGTGGTAAGCGGCATGAACCACGGCCTCAACGCCGGGATCAACGTGTTGTATTCCGGCACGGTGGCCGCGGCCATCGAGGGGGCTTTTTTCGGCGTGACCAGCTTTGCCGTGTCGCTGGAGTACGACGAACACGCCCCCTACGACCGGGCCGCCGCCCTGGCCGTGCAGCTGATCGAACAAGTGCTGCAACACAAGTCGCCCGAGCCCCGGCTCTATAACATCAACATCCCCACCGCCGCGTTGCGGGAGCCGCGGGGGGTGAAGGTGGTGCCCATGGGCACGGTCCGCTACGGCGAGTCGTTCCAGCGGCGGGTGGACCCGCGCGGTCGGGCCTACTACTGGGCCACAGACGATCCGCCCCCGCCCCCCACGGCCGAAGAAACCGACTTGACCGCCCTGCAAAAAGGCTACCTGACCATCACCCCCTTGAGCTTCCAACTGACCCAGTTCGACCACCTGGCCCAAATGAAAGACTGGTCGCTGCACCTGGCCGGCGACGTTTCCGTCACCGGACCCCTTCCTCGCTCCTCCCCGTTGACGAAGGACCTCCAACCATGACCCCGGCCCCTCGCCCATCGCTGCTCGGCGTGTTGCTGATCGGAGTGCTGGCTTTCGCCTGGGGCTGCAACGGCTCCCAGCAGCAAGAAAAAAAGGAGGATTCGCAGCCTTCGGTCCCCGGCAGCTCGGCCTTGCCTGGAGCCTCCGGCGGGCCGATGCAGCGGGTGGAAGCCACCGTGGGCACGGTGGGCACCCGCGGCCGCAGCTATGGGGGCGGGATCATCTCCGAGCCGGTCAGCCAGTTGTTCAAGCAAAAAGACCGCATCCAACTGATGCAGCTGGAACAGGCCCTCAAGCTCTACAAGGCCGAACACGGCTCCTTGCCCCGCAGCCACGAAGAGTTCATGCAGAAGATCGTCAACAATCCCCAGTACGGCATCCGCCTGCCGGAGCTTCCGCCGGGTCACCGCTACGTGTGGGACCCCAAGCAGGGGAAACTGCTGGTGGAACGCCCGGCCACCTCGTCCCAGGAGAAGCAACCATGAGTAAGCACCTTGGCTCCGCGTCCTTGGCAAACCGTTTTCGGGCAGGCCTCAACCGCCTGGCCGCCTTGCTGCTGGTGCTGGGAGTGATGTTCGCCTTGGGGGCGGTGTTGCCCCAGGGAGCCAGTCGGGCCGGCAGTTGGGTGTTTCGCCCCTCCTACTACAGCCACCGCCCGGCCTATCCGGTGCAGGTGGGCATCCGCCTCTCCCAGCGGCCCGGCTACCACTACGCCGAGTTCTACCGCAGCGGCTACTACCTGAAGAACACCGCCCGCTCGCTGCGGGCGCCCAACGACCAGTACTTCTACGCCGAAGGATGGATCCAGCATCGCTGGGGCCAGTAGCCCCCACGGGGTGCCGCCCGGGCGGGAGCAAGCGCCGAACACACCCCGGCACGCCGCACGCGGTGTATGCGGAACAACGGGGCGCGCCGCAAGCGCCAGCTTGCGGTTTTGAGAAACACAACGACCGCCGCTTGGTTTGAAGCAACCGGGAGCTTACGCTCCGGTACGTGTTTAGCCAGCTAGCAGCCAGAGGATCGACACCGCAGGCGTCGTAGCTTCGTAGCCTCACGGTCGTCAGACCCCCGGGAGGCAGCGTTTTTCCTTGTCCTTGAGCATCCCGAAGGGATGCCAGAGGGAGGACCGCTGGCTGTTTCTGGCACCCCTGGCGGGGTGCTGGGTGTGGTCATGGTGCCTGGTTCCGGTGGTCTCCGCTGCGCTCCGACCACCGGCTACTGGGCTGGCAAGCCTTCGGCTTGCTTTATGGTTTGGACACATCACACCTTGTACTAGCTGGCTAAACACGTACCGGACTTCAGTCCGGGGAGATCCGAAGAAACGCATTCGGTTGTTTTTCTCCGCCAGCTGAAGCTGGCGGCTCGCCATTTGCAAGAATTAGCGTTTGTTTTCACTCCGGAGCGGAAGCTCCTTGGCGCAAGCCGCATCGGCGCACGCCGCAAGCCGACTCCGATTCTCCCGTGCGGGGCTCTGTATCCTCCAAGCCTCCAAGCCTCCACGTCTCCCGCGGCTAAAGCCGCGGGCTCGCCGGTTGCAAGAAGAAACGTTTGTTCTTGCATCGGTGCGGAAGCACCACCGCAAGACCCAAGACCCACGACCCAAGACCCAGGACCCAAGACCTTCGGAGC
>JALSGI010000268.1 GCA_026982835.1 Planctomycetota bacterium
GCCGAGGACGTAAGCCCACGGAGAGCACGGCAATCATGCGCCGCTTTCTCAATCCGCCTCCGGGAGCTTACGCTCCCGGCTCGCTGTTCTCCGCCAGCTAAAGCTGGCGGCTCGCCGGTTGCAAGAATATACGCTTTTTCTCGCACTGGTGCGGAAGCACCACCGCAAGACCCAAGACCCAGGACCCAAGACCTCCGGAGCGGAAGCTTCGGCGAGCCGCGTGCGTCAGCACGCGGTTGTATTGCCGCTGGCGCCGGTTCTTGCAGCCGCGAGCCGAGGACGTAAGCCCACGGAGAGCACGGCAATCATGCGCCGCTTTCTCAATCCGCCTCCGGGAGCTTACGCTCCCGGCTCGCTGTTCTCCGCCAGCTAAAGCTGGCGGCTCGCCGGTTGCAAGAAGAAACGCTTTTTCTCGCACTGGTGCGGAAGCACCACCGCAAGACCCAGGACCCAAGACCCAAGACCTCCGGAGCGGAAGCTTCGGCGCACGGCGCATGGCACACGCCGCAAGCCGCAAGTCGCACGCCGATGCTGTCTCTCCCCGCACTGACGTGCGGGGCTCCGGATCCCTCCAAGCCCTCAAGCCTTCACGCCCCCAAGCCTCCACGTCCTCCGGGAGCTTACGCTCCCGGCTCGCTGTGATTTGTTTTCTCGCACTGGAGTTTCCACTCCGGGCAAAAAAATGCAGTTCCGCCAGGTGCGCAGCGTAAGCTGCAGGAGGGCAAGCTCACGGCCGAGACGCTGGAGCAGAAAAGAGTGTTCCTCTTTGTTGGGTGTGTTTACCCACAAGTGAACTCCTCCCGAGTACACATCCATTGATCGGACGCTCGAGACGTACGCCGCCGTTGCGCCGGCCTGGCTGGAACTGCTGGGTTACTTCTTCTCCAGGCAGATCAGGTGCGTGTAGGTGCGCAGGTAGAGCCGCCCACGATAAACCGCCGGCGTGGCGTGGCTCAGTTCGCCGATCGGGTTGCGGGCAAGCAACTTGAACCGCCGCCCAGCGTGCAGCACCACGCACTCCCCGCCGGCGGAGAGGCAGTAGAGCCGATCCCCCACGCAAATGGGCGAGCCGAAGAAGTTGCCGCCGATCCGCCTGCGCCACACCACGCGTCCGCTGGGCACCTCCACGCAGGTGACGATCCCCCGGTCGTACCACAGGAACACCAGGTTCCCCCGGGCCACGGGCGTAGGCACATAGGGAGCCGAACGGTCGATTTTGAAGGCAAGCTGGGGCTCCGTGCGGCCCTCGCCCGGCGGACGCACGGCCACCACGTAATTGCCTCCCCCGCCGGAACCGCACGATGCGAACACCAACCCCCCGGCCACGATGGGCGAGGAGACGCTGCGCTTGTTCAACAGCGGCTTGCCCTCCATCTGGCTCAGCTCCCACACCACCGAGCCGCTTTCCGGATCCACGGCCGTCACGCCGTGCGACTGGCTGTTGAAGATCAGCAGCTCCTTTCCTTCCGGCGTGCGAAAAACGCAGGGGGTGGAGTAGGCCACGCGGGTGCTTTTGCGCGGCAGGCGCCAGCGGGTTTCTCCGGTGCGGCGGTCCAGGGCCACGATGAAACTGCGCCCGCCCCCTTCCTCGTCCTGGAACACCGGCACCACCACCAGGTCCTGGTAAACGATGGGCGAGTGCCCCGAGCTGTGCTGGCTGACAAAGGGGCCCAAGTCCCGCCGCCACACCTCGCGTCCCTGGTGCGTCAGGGCCAGCACCAGGAACTGCTCCGGCGTGGACCAGCAGACGTAAACGTGCCGATCGTCCACGGCTGCACTGCCGGAAGCGAAGCTGTTGAACCGGTGCTTGCGGTGCGGCTGCGAGGCAAAGTGCCGCTGCCAGAGAATGTGTCCCGAGTCGGCGTCCAGGCACACGACGATCCGCTGGGCGGTTTTGCCATCGTCGGCACAGGTCAAAAACACCCGACCCTGCCAGAACACCGGCGAAGAATGCCCGCCCCCGGGAAGTGTGACCCGCCACAGGTAGTCCTCCTCGGTCCAGCGCACCGGGACAGTAGGGCTATCCGGCACCACGCCCGAGCCGTTGGGACCGCGGAACCGCGTCCAGCCTTCCTCGGCCGGAGCTTGAGCTGTAACCAGCCAAAGCCAACAACCGGCAATCACCAGCACGAAAGAGCACGTTCGCTTTCGCATGGACTCACCTTCTGCTCTGGGGGGAGGTACGGGACTCAGGCGGGTTTGCTCTTTGGGAGGGCTTTGCAGCCGCCGACTCCTCCGGGGCCGAAAACACGTGGCATGAAAGCCTTATCGTACCGCTTTTTGGCGCCCGCGGCCAGCAATTTGCCTTTTGCAACTCGTGGTGTATGATACGTTTTCCCGCCGATCGTATTTGTCCCCACCGGTTGTTGTCTCCTTGCTTTGGTTTCGAGCAACACGATGAAACGATTCTTGGACATCTGCGTTTTGACGTTCCTCGCCGGCACAAGCAAGCTGCTGGTCGCTCTTGCCCTGCTTGCCACAGGCGGGGCCATCCCGGCTGCGGCCCAGCAGGTGAAGCTCGATGCCCAGTGGATCTGGCATCCCGGGGGCGATCCGGCCCGGCAGGCCCCCGCCGGGACGGTGTGGTTCCGCCGCGTGGTTTACATGGGCGGCCCCTGCACCGGGGAGGCGTTTGTGGCCTGCGACGACGAGTTCGTCCTGTGGGTCAACGGCCGCCGGGTGGGCCAAGGGGGCGGGCGACGCGGATACCACTTCAATCTCAACGGCATCGTCCGCCGCGGGCGGAACGTCATCGCCGTGCAGGCTCGCAACCAAGGCGGACGGGCCGGGCTGTTTGTCGATGGGGCCATTCGCCACCAGGGAGGCCAGGTGGTCCCCTTCGACACCGGCCCCCAGTGGCGCTGCACCCGCAACGAGCCTCCCAAAGCGTGGCTTACGGCCGAGTTTGACGATTCCGCCTGGAAAAAGGCCCAAGCCCTGGGCCGCCACGAGCAGACGCCCTGGCGGGAGATTCGCTTCCCCACCGACTATCTGGCCCGGTTCCAGTTGCCCCCGGGCTTCCGCGTCACCCAGGCGGCCGGGCACGAGCTGACCGGCTCCTTGGTGTGCATGAGCTGGGGCAGCGGAGGCCACTTGCTCGTTTCCGTGGAACGCGGCCCGGTGCTCTCCCTGGCCGATACCGACGGCGATGGCCGCTTTGATCGCAAGGTGGTGTTTACCGACCAGGTGAAAAACTGCCAGGGGCTTTGCCAGGTGGGCCAGGTGGTTTATGCCGTGGGCCAGGGCCCCCAAGGCACGGGACTTTATCGCCTGCCGGACCGCGACGGCGACCATCGGGCCGACCAGGTGCAACTGGTGCTCAAGCACCGTGGCGGCATGGGCGAACACGGACCGCACGACGTGGTGCTGGGCCCTGACGGGTGGCTTTACCACAACCTGGGTAACCACGCCTGGGTGCCCCGGAAACCGGAGCCTACAAGCGCCGTGCGACACACCTACGAGGGCGACCTGCTCCGGCCCCGGTTCGAGGACGCCCGGGGCCACGCCCGGGGGATCAAGGTGCCCGGCGGCACCATCTGGCGGTTTACGCCCGATGGGAAAAAGTGGTTCCAGGAGGTGGTGGGCTTCCGCAACGAGTACGATATTGCTTTCAACCAATGGGGGCACTTGTTCACCTTCGACAGCGACATGGAATGGGACGTGGGCCTGCCGTGGTACCGGCCGGTGCGCGTGTGCCATTGCGTGCCGGGAGCCGAGTTCGGCTGGCGCAGCGGGGCGGCCAAGTGGCCTCCTTACTACTTCGACTCCCTGCCGGCGGCGGTGGACATCGGACGCGGCTCCCCTACCGGCGTGGTCTTCTACGAACACACGCTGTTTCCGGAAAAGTACCGCGGGGCGTTTTTGATCTGCGACTGGTCGATGGGCCGGATCATCGCCGTGTTCCTCAAGCCCCAAGGGGCC
>JALSGI010000269.1 GCA_026982835.1 Planctomycetota bacterium
GCCGTGCTTTCCGGTGGTCTCCGCTTCGCTACGACCACCGGCTACAGGGCTGGCAAGCCTTCGGCTTGCTTTATGGTTTGGGCACATCACACCTTGTGATAGCACGCTAAACACGTACGCAGCGTAAGCTGCGGGAGTGGGAGGGCCAGGCTCCCGCCGAGCCGAAGAAGCGGAAATGAGTGATCGTTTTGCCGAGCGTTTCCTCACCAGCGAGTACCTCCAGCACAAACCCAATAATCCGTGGTAGCACGCTAAACACGTACGAAGTCGGCGGCTCGCTGTTTGGTGTGCCGGCTACCAGCGGGCCGCGTGAGCCGTTCTCCCCCCGCTTACGCGGGGGGCTCTCCGCCGGCTTACGCCAGCGGCTCGCCGTTGGATGCGCTTTTTCTTGCCTTGGAGCGGAAGCTCCTGCGCAAGTCGCAAGTCGCAAGTCGCAAGCCGCAAACCGCAAGCCACACCGGCCGCGTGCGCGGGGAGTATGCTTCGCTGCGGGGTTGGAGTCCAGTTCAATCCGGCGGCGAAAGCACTGCTAGCGCCCTTCCGGCTAGCCGCTCTCCCCGGCGGCCACGCACAGGCACAGCCACAGCACGGCCATCCGTACGGCCACGCCATTGGTCACCTGGCGCAAGATCACCGAATGGGAGCCGTCGGCCACGTCGGCCGTGATCTCGACGCCGCGGTTGATCGGCCCGGGGGCCATGATCAGCACGTCCGGCCTGGCCCGCTGCAACCGCTGCCGGTTCATGGCGTAGAGGTGGGCGTACTCCCGCACCGAGGGAAAGGGCCGGGCCTGTTGTCGCTCGAACTGGATGCGAAGCAGGTTCAGCACGTCGCAACGGGGGAGAATCTCGTCCAGCGAGTAGGACACTTCCACCCCCAACGCCTCCCACCGCCGGGAGACCAGCGTGGCCGGGCCGCAGAGGATCACATGCGCTCCCAGCCGCAAAAGTCCCCAAATGTTCGAGCGGGCCGTGCGGCTGTGGGCAATGTCGCCCACCAGGGCCACCGTGAGCCCTTCGATCCGCCCGCGATGCTGCTGGATGGTGAGCATGTCCAGCAGGGCCTGGGTGGGGTGTTCATGCGGGCCGTCCCCGGCGTTGATCACGCTGGCTTGCAGGTTTTGGGCCAGCAGGTGCGGGGCGCCGGGGGTGCGGTGCCGCACCACCAGGGCATCGACGTTCATCGCCTCGATGGTGCGGGCGGTGTCGAGGATCGTCTCCCCCTTGGACAAGCTGCTGGCCGAAGCGTGGAAATCCAGCACTTCGCCCCCCAGGCGGCGCGCGGCCAGCGAGAAGCTGCTGCGGGTGCGGGTGGAGTCCTCGAAAAACAAGTTGGCCACCGTCTTTCCGGCCAGAAGCGGCCGGGGCGGTTCGCCCGAGGCGCTGCACCGGGCAAAGTAGGCCGAGCACTGCAGCGCCGTGCGGATTTCCTCGGCCGAAAGCTCCTCCAGCCCCAGCAGATGCCGCCGGGACCAGCTGACCTGGGGGAGCGTGGGGGGGAGTTGGGCGGTGGTCATCGCCGGGCAGTGGGGGCAGGGGCTTGTGCGAACGCAAACGCCAGAGGGCCCAGTGACCCTCGGCTGGATTGTAACGCTTGCAGGCGGCCGGACAAGCGCCCGGCGGCCTGACCTATCCCCACTTTTCGATAACCTCCTTCACGGCTTCGGTTAGGGCTGAAATCAAGGCCGAGAACGCCTGAGCCGGAGAGACACGCACCCGATCCCACACCACCCGGCCCACCCCAAAGGCACTCATCGCTTCCGGCAACCCCGAGCTGGACCACGTCCGAGGGTGATGGTGCTCCAAAGCATAGTACCCCAATCCCACCAACAACACATACGCCACCACCCCAATCAACAGTAAACGATCATACCGCTCGGCACTGCCCACCTGCGTGTCCCGAAACACCTGCTCTCCGGTCTTGCATGCTGTAAAGCTCCACCAGCTTCCGGCCAGCACATCGGGCAACTGGCGTCCGATTTCGGCCAGAGTGAGTTGGGAGACGTGGACGGCAGCGGTGGCCAGGTGGCTGAGGGTTTTGGCTTGGCTTGCTCGCAGCGCCACCCCTAGCAAGGGCAACAGCCAGGTGATAGCATCCATGCGTCTCATGGCGGTCTCCTCCTTGGGTATGCGGCTTGTGGGAGACAAACTTTTTGCAAGTGCATACCAAAAAACCAGTTGGAGGGGACCGCCAGTTTTTTGGACAGCCCGGGCGAAAGTGAGGATAGGTCAGCGGGGTGCGGGGCCTGGCAAGCGGGGCGCCCTTTTGGCCAAGAGCTGCGCTGTCGGCTTTGCCCCCGCACCCTTCCCCGGGGTGCTAGCAAGCTGGCAGGGCGGGGGTGCTTCCCTGGGGTAGACAGCACGCCGGGAGACAGAACGGCGTGGCTCTGCAGGCACTTCCCGGTGTTTCTGGTTCAACTGGCACCGCAGGAATGACCGATACTACCGGCACAGAGGGAAAATCTGCCCCTGGTTTGTTGCCCACGACCCCCTGCGGGGGAACCGCGAAGGAGGAGTGAAGCCGATGTTGTTTCGACGTGCATGCCATAGGCTAGTTTTCCTGGGGATGTTGATCGCGGGTGTGTCTCCTGCCCGGGCTGAGCAATACTACATCGGCGATGTGCAGCCGTTTGCCAAGTTCGACATGAGCTTGTACGACCGCCGCCCCTGGAACAACGAGGGCTTCTTCTTCTCGTTGGATTACCTGGAGTGGTGGATGAGCTCGCCGGAAAGCGCCGTGATCGGCAACCCGAATGTCCAGCCTCTGGTGCAGGACCCCCCCTTCCCTGGTGGTGTGCTCCGTCCGGCCATCAACTCGCTGGACACCAGCTTCTTCGAGGCCGAGCGGTACAGCGGCCAGTTGATCGAGTTCGGCTACATCGAGGGGGACCGCGGCTGGATGGCCCGCTCCCTGGACCTGAACAAATCCCGGCAGATCATTGCCAGCGGCAGCACCGAAATTGCCCTGGCGGACCCGAACAACTTCATCTCCCAGTTCGTGGACTTCGACGGGGACGGTTTTGACGACGACCTGGACGGCGACGGCATTCACGGTCGTCATGGGCTGGATACCGACACGCCCCCGGATGGCGAGCCGGATGTTCCCGCTCCGGTGGACTTCGACGACACAATCCGCCCGGTGGTGGTGTTCAACGCCCTGACGGCCGTGCTGGAGACCGAGTTCTGGACCGCCGAGTTCAACTGGCTCCATCGCTATCCCCGTGCCCACTACGGCGGATACTGGGAGACCTTCTGGGGATTCCGCTACATCAACTTCGACGAGGAGTTCGTCATCGACGGCGTAGGCGGCGTGCTCTCCAAGCTGAAGCTGGCCAACGCCGCCGAGAACAACACGGTGGCCATCCAGTTCGGTGCCAGCTGGATGAAGCAGGCCCGGAGGTGGCGCTTCCGCATGGACGGCCGGTTGGTCCTCGGCTTGAACTTCCAGCGCATCCGCCAGCGGGTGACCTTCATGGACCAGTCCATCCGCAGCGTGGTTCCCCCTGAGGATGGTGGAGACAACGAGCCTCCGGATCTGGGCACTTCGCTCATCGGGATTTCTTCCAACACGGTGAGCGATTCCTGGGCCAAGGTGGAGTTTGTGCCCATGATCGAAATCGGTTTCACCTACTCCTACTACCTGACCCGGTACATCAGCGTCCGGGCCGGGTGGCGCGGTTTCGTGCTGGACGGCGTGGCCCGACCCACCAGCATGATCAACTACACCTTCCCCCAGTTCGGCATCCTGCGGGACAACAACCGCCAGTACCTGTTTGCCCACGGGCTGACGTTCGGCTTCGACATCAACCGCTAGCCGGACCGCCCGGGCCACAGGCGAGCCACATCCAGGAAACCCACCGGCAGGTGGGTTTCTTGCTGCGCCACCAGCTGGGCCAGGGCTTGCCCCAGCACCCCGG
>JALSGI010000270.1 GCA_026982835.1 Planctomycetota bacterium
CACCTGGTGCAGGTCACCTGGCGGGCGCCGCTTCGGCTGGGCCAGGGGGTGGATCCCCGCAAGCTGGAAGTGCAGGGGAGCATGCGGGCGATGGTCTGCAACAAACAAACCTGCCTGCCCCCGCGGCGCTACCGTTTTGTGGCTCGCTGGAAGGACGGCCCGCCAGTGAAGATCGACGCAGCTTCCGCAGGGGAACAGCCGGCCTCAGGCACCGGGGGAGAAGACGCAGCCGAGGGAGGCGTCGGAGAAGGGGAAGGCTCCCTGGGCGAGCTGTTCTCCCTGCTGCAACACTTCCAGCCCTACACGCCGCAGGCGCTTACCGAGCTGACCGGAGCCGAGCTGGACAAGCTGCAACCGGTGCGGCAGCAAAGCACCGGCGGCGGGTTGCTGCTCTACCTGGCTTTTGCCTTCCTAGGCGGGCTGATCCTCAACGTGATGCCCTGCGTGCTGCCAGTGCTGGGGCTGAAGATCATGTCGTTCGTGCAGCAATCGGGCGAGAGCCGTGCCCGGGCCTTCTTGCTCAACGTGTATTATTCGCTGGGCCTGCTGAGCGTCTTTTGGGCCCTGGCTCTGGCGGCCGTGTTGCTGGGGCTGCAATGGGGCCAGCAGTTTGCCAGCGTGGGCTTCACCGCCGCGGTGACGGCCGTGGTGTTCGTGTTCGCCCTGGCGCTTTTGGGCGTGTGGGAAATTCCCATTCCGGGCTTTATGGGCACGAGCAAAGCGGGCGAGCTGGCCCAGAAGGAGGGGGCCTCCGGGGCGTTTCTCAAAGGGGTGCTCACCACCGTGCTGGCCACGCCCTGCACGGGGCCTTTCATGGGCACGGCGTTGATGTGGGCCGTGAAGCAGCATCCGGCCGTGGTCTTTGCCACGTTCACTTCGTTGGGCGTGGGGATGGCCTCGCCGTACCTGGTGGTGGGGCTGTTCCCGCGCCTGGTGGCCTGGTTGCCCAAGCCGGGGCCGTGGATGGAGACGTTCAAGCACCTGATGGGCTTCGTGCTGCTGGGCACCGTGGTGTGGCTGCTGACCACGTTACCGCCGGAAAGCGTGGTGCCGGAGGTGGCGCTACTGTTTGGGTTGTGGCTTGCCTTCTGGTGGGTGGGGCAAGTGAACCCGGTGGCTCCTGCGGGCCAGAAGGCCCGGGCCTGGCTGGTCGCCGCAGCCATCACCGTGGCTGCCGCCTGGGTGAGCTTCGGCTACCTGGCCGAGGTGATGCGCTATCGCCTCCGCTGGCGCGAGGCGATGACCGTGGCCCACGTGCTCCAAAAGGCCACCGAGTCCCCTCGCGGCGTGCTGGCCCTCAACTCCCAGCGCCCGCCGGGGCGCTACACGGTGCTGGTGGACTTCACGGCCGACTGGTGAGCCACCTGCAAGCTCAACGAGGCGGTCGCCTTGAACTCCAACCGAGTGCAGAAACTGATCGAAGAGCACAACGTGATCGTCCTGCGGGCCGACTTTACCCGGGGCGATCCCCAGATCAAGGAGCTGCTGGCCCGGCTGGGCAACCCGGCCGGCAGTCTTCCCTACTACGCGGTGTTTCCGGCCCGGGACCCGCAGCGGCCGATCGTCTTTGATGGCGTGATCACCGCTTCGCAGGTGGTGCAGGTGCTGCGGCAAGCCGGTCCGTCGCAGGTGCAGCCGGAGGCCCAAACGGCGGCCGGCCCCTCCCCCGCAGGCTCCTCACGAGGGGCCGGCGGCGGCTAGTCGGCCGTGGCGGCGGGCAGCGGAAAGCCTGTTTCCGGGGGGAACCGCGAGTTCTTTCCTGGGAAGCGGGAGCAAGCCCGTCCGGGAAAACGGCCAAATCCTGGGCGTAAAGGTCGGTTTCCTGAAACCCACAGTGGGGGGTGCAGGTAAACTGGGACGACTCGACGGGGGAGAGGCAAAAGGTGCGCCTGTAGGGTGCAGGGTGATTAACCGCGGTCCTCGTTGGATAGAAGGAGCTGGAGCCGTGAAACGGGTATTTTGCATGGGGTGGGCCTTGCTGGTGCTGCTTGCCGCTCCGGCGCTGCAGGCCCAGGAAGCATTGAAGCCGGTCGTGCTGGCCGTGTTTCCCAGCTACGACGAGCTGATGGCCGACGTGGACTACCTGGGCGGGCTGTCCGGGCAGCCACAGGCCTCGCAGCAGATCGAGCAGATGCTGGCCCTGTTCACCCAAGGACAGGGCCTGGCCGGACTGGACAAGAGCAAGCCTTGTGGCGTGGCCATGTTTTTGGACGGAGGGCAGCCGGTCGGCCTGCTGTTTGTGCCGGTGACCGACCTGAAAAAGCTGCTGAGGATGGTGGAGCCTTTCACCGGACTGCCTGAAGAGAGCCAAGACCACGAGGGACTGCTGGAACTTTCGGTCAATGGACAGAGCGTGTACATCAAGGAGCGGAACGGCTGGGCCTGGTTTTCCAATTCTCCGGACCTGCTGGGCAAGGTACCCAAGGATCCCCAGGGGTGGATCGGCCCGCTGGCCAAGCGGTACGACTTGGCCGTGCAGTTGCGGGTGCAGAACATTCCGGAGTTTTTCCGCCAGATGTTTCTCCAAGCGATTCGAGAAGGAGCGGCGGCTGGGTTGGCCGAGGCCGAAGAGAACGACCCGCGGCTGCGCAAGGTGCAACAAGAAGTCCTCCGTGCCCAGCTCAAGCAGCTTGAGGATTTGCTTTCCTCGCTGGATCGGCTGACCTTCGGTTTCCGGGTGGACCGCAAGGCGAAGAACCTGGTCTTCGCAGGGGAAGCCACCTTCCTGCCCGAGAGTGTGTACGGCCGGTTGTTCAAGGACTACAGGGCGCTACCTACCCGCCTGGCTGTATTCAGCCCCCCGGGAGCCATCCTGCGTTTCCACTCGGCGGCAGCCTTTGGCGAAGCGGCGCGCCGGTACGCTCGGGAGCAAATAAAACAGGCGCAGAAAGTGTTTGAGCAATTGTTCGGCAATCTGCCCCAAGAAGAACCTCAAGCCAGACAGGCCAAGGCCTTTGCCCAGGGCTATCTCCGCTTCTTGAACCGGATTATTGAAGCGGAATCGCTGGATGTTGCCTTGGCGGTGGAAAACCGCAAAGGCCATGTGTTTTTTTCCGCAGCCGTCCAAGCTCCCGGAGGACCGGATTTCCGCCAGGTCGTTTCCCGGGGCCTGGAGAGGCTTGCCCGACACGCCGAAGAAAGTGAAAAGGCCAGGTTCCGCGTGCGATTGAACGTGGCCCGGCAGGGCGAGGTGACCTACCACCAGGTGGTTCCGGCAAAGCTCAACGAGCTACAAAAGGAGCGAGTGGAGAAAGCACTGGGGCCTCAACCGAGCCTGACGATCGGTGCCAGCCAGTCGGCCCTTTACCTGGCCGTGGGATCCAAGAGCCTGGAACAGCTCCGGCAACAGGTTGCTTCGGCCCAGACCGGTACCCCTCAAAAGCTGGAACACTTCGGCTACTGCGAGTTTGGCCTTCGGCCGCTACTGGAGCTGCTTCAGGAGTTCTTTCCCGATCATCCGGTCATCGCCCAAGTGGCCCAATCGCTCCCGCAAAATACCGGCGATAAGGTTCGCTTGGTGATGGACCTGGTGCCCAACGGGGAGCGGGTAGAACTGATCGTGGAGGAGGGTGTTTTGCGAGCGGTTCTTGGGATGGTCAGAACGCTGGCCCAAGACCGGGCTCAAGAAGCGGTCCCGGAGTTTTAGTGCCTATCCGAAAAATCCAATGCCGTTCCGCAATCGTGCGGCTGGAGTATTTTTCGGATAAGCTCTTAGTCTTGTGTACCCAGCCTTCTTTGCCGCCGGTTCCTCCGGGAACCGGCGGTTTTTTTGCGCCGTTGCAGCTGGCCAGGCGGTAGTCAGCCGGCCAGGGAAACGGACCCGGAACCTCCGATCAAACCCTTGGGCAACAAGAGGCGGCCCCGGTTTCTTGCCCGGGGACTGGCGTACGTGTTTAGCCAGCTAGCACATC
>JALSGI010000271.1 GCA_026982835.1 Planctomycetota bacterium
CTTCCGCACCGGTGCCGGAACAAACGCCAATTCTTGCAATCGGCGAGCCGCGGGCTTCAGCTGGCGGAGGGCTTGGAGGCTTGGAGGCGTGGGGGCTTGGAGGGATGGCGAGCCGCGCGCCGTGAGCCGGCGGAGAACAGCGAGCCGGGGGTGCCAGCCCGCGGAGCGTACGCATCTGGTCCGCGCGGCGATGCTCCTTATAATGAAGGCTCGCTGCCGGAAGGACTCCGGCGGCGGTTCCATCCTTCCACGCCTCGCCCAGTCAGGGGAGCAGCAAGTCATGGCGGAAAAAACGGAAAAAGTGGTCATCATCGGCAGCGGCCCGGCCGGATGGACGGCGGCCATCTACGCCGCCCGAGCCAACTTGGAGCCGCTGGTGTTCGAGGGGGCCGTTACGGCCGAAAACCAGCAAAAGGGCACGCTCCCCCTGGGCCAACTGGCCCTCACCACCGAGGTGGAAAACTATCCCAGTTGGCCGCACATGGAAAACGACGCGTTGGCCGCCGCCTTGAAGTCGGCCTTGGCCCCCGAGCGATTCGCCAACATTGAGCACCTGACCACCTCGCACACCGGGCGGCGGACCATCTTCGGCCCCGAGCTGATGGAACTGATGCGCCAGCAAGCGATGAACTTCGGCGCCCGCGTCATCACCGACGACATCGTCCAGGTGGATTTCCAATCGCACCCGTTCCGCCTCCGCAGCCTGGGCGGAAAAGAGGTGGAAGCCCTGACCGTGATCGTGGCCACCGGAGCCCGGGCCAACTACCTGGGCCTGGAGTCCGAGGATCGGTTCAAGAACCGCGGTGTGTCGGCTTGTGCCGTCTGCGACGGGGCCTTGCCGCGGTTCAAGAACCAGCCGCTGGTGGTGGTCGGCGGCGGCGACAGCGCCATGGAAGAGGCCACCTACCTGACCAAGTTCGCCAGCAAGGTCTATATCGTCCATCGCCGCGACCAGTTCCGCGCAAGCAAGATCATGCAGCAGCGGGTGCTGGACAACCCCAAGATCGAGGTCAAATGGAACCGCGTGGTCCAGGAAGTGCTGGGCGACGACCAGCACGGTGTGACCGGCGTGCGGCTACGGAGCACCGTGGACGACACCACCGAACAGCTGCAAGTGGCCGGCATGTTCCTGGCCATCGGCCACACGCCCAACACCGCCTTCCTGGAAGGCCAGCTGGAACTGACCGACAAAAAATACATCCGCTGGACCAAGCCCCACCGCACCTGGACCAGCGTCCCGGGGGTGTTCGCCGCCGGCGACGTGGCCGACGACTACTACCGCCAGGCAGTGACCGCCGCCGGCACCGGCTGCATGGCCGCCCTGGACGCGGAACGTTACCTGGCCGGAAAGGGCTGGCTGTAAGGGGGCGTGGGGGCGTGAGAGGCTTGGGGGGATACGGAGCCCCGCACGTTAGTGCGGGGAAAGACAGAATCGGCTTGCGGCTTGCGCTGTGCGTCCTGCGCCGGGTGCTTCCGCACCGGGTGAGCCGCGGGCTTCGAACGTGCTTAGCAGCCCGTTGAAAAACGCAAGTTTGGGAGGGCGAGGCTCCTGCCGAGCCGTTTTTTTTCAGAAAATACGGCTAGTCCTGTGACGCGATTCCGTATCGAGGAACATTCTTCAACGGGCTGTTAGCATGCAAGTCCAAGACGGGTGTTTCCAGAGCAAAAAGGGTCGATTTTTGTCCGGCGAGCCCCGGACTTCAGTCCGGGGAGAGCCGGATTAGCGAATTGCGTTTTTTCTCCGCTGGCTAAAGCCAGCGGCTCGCCGCTTGGTGTGTTTGCGCTTGTTCTTGCACTGGGAGCTGCCGCTCCGATGCAAGAAAAACCAACAACAGCGAGCCGGGAGCGTAAGCTCCCGGAGGAAATGGAGGCGTGGAGGCTTGAGGGCGAGCCGCCGACTTCAGTCGGCGGAGAACAGCGAGTCGGGAGTGTAAGCTCCCGGTTGCTAAACCAAAGCAGCATTCGGTACCGTTTCGTAGAAAACCGCGTGCTCACGCACGCGGCTCGCCAGAGCCAGAACAAGCGCCGGCTTGGCACACGCTCCCCCCACTGGTGCAAGTCGGACAACAGCGGCCGAGGACGCAGCATGCTGTTGTTCAAAAAGCAGTTCCTACCGGCCATTCGCCAGGGCCGCAAGCGGCAGACCATCCGGCTGTGGCCCTATCGGCGCATGCGCCCGGGCCAGCGCAGCTATATCCCCGGCGTGGGCCCCATCCGCATCACCCGCGTCGAGCCGATCCGGCTGGAGGAGCTGACCGACCAGGACGCTGTGGCCGACGGGTTCGCCACCGTCGAACAGCTCCGTCGCGCCCTGGAGCAGATCTACCAGCAAGCCGACCCCGGAAAGCACTACCAGGCCTATCGGGTCTGTTTCGAGCTGCTGGAGAGCTAGCCCTCGGCCAGGGGGAGCTTTTGGGCCTGGGCCGCAGACTCTGCTTTGGGGGAGGAAACTTCCGGCAGTGTCCATTGGCGGATCACCTCGGCCAGCTCCCGCTCCAGTTCCTCCAGGGCGGCCAAGGCCTCTTGTTGGCGCCGTTCCAGCTCTTGGAGCAACCCACTGCGATCCCGAAATGACGCCAAGGCTTCTCCCTCCTTGCCTGCCGGTGCGAGTGGTGTGGAACCCTTTGCGGCAACTGTGCTTCCCATCGGCAGCCTGGCGGGGCGGGATTTGCGTTTCCCTCCCTGGGGCATCTTCGCTTCCCAACTTGCCCGGTTTAACGCTCCGGATGCCGCGGTAGGAGGGCAACCTTGCTGCTGGCCGGAAGTTGCGTCTCGGCACCCGCTGGCCGGCGTGGCGGCAGCTCAATTTCTGCTAACAATAAAAAAGGAGGGAGACGGAATCAGGCCGGGAATTCGTGCAAGGATCGGGACCTTGCGGCAAGGAACCCCAGTGAGATGACCGTCCCGGACAGCTCCGCCCCGCGGGCCGATGCGGCTTCCTCGACGGAGGCCGATCAGGCCATCCGCGACCACCTGCCCTGGCTGCGCAGCGTGGTGTGGGCCCGGTTGCGCGATCCGGACGCAGTGGACGACGTGGTGCAGGAGGTGCTGTTGGCCTATGCCAAGCACCGCCCCCAGCAGCTCAACGGCCGCCTGGCCCCGTGGCTCTACCGCGTGGCCGTGCGGCAGTGCTTGCTCTACCGGCGGCGCCAGGGGCGCTGGACTCGTCGCCAACAGGAGGCCCAACGGCGGCAAATCGCCCGCTGGAAACAACACCAGCAACACCAGACGGCCGACCCCACCGGGTGGCTCCTGGCCCAAGAAAACCAACAACGGGTGCGGCAAGCCCTGGCCCAATTGCCGGACCGGGACGCCCAAATGCTGTTGCTCAAGTACGCCCACGGCTGGAGCTACCGCCAGATTGCCGATCATCTGGGCGTGAGCCTTTCCTGTGTGGAGTCGCGGTTGCATCGGGCCCGGGGCCGACTGCGGCGGCTGCTGGCCCGCTCCCTCACCCCCGAAGACCTGTGAGGTTGCCCCCTGATGAACCCCGATCAACTCCAACGCCAACTAGACCTGCTGGCCGACGAGGAGCTGTCGCCGCAGGAGCAACGGGAGCTGTTTGCCCTCTTGGACCGCACGCCCGGCGGGTGGCGACGCTGCGCCCTGGCGCTGCTGGAAGCCCGTTGCTGGCAACGGGCCTTGAGCCATTGGGCTCCCGACTCCTCCTATCCTCCTCAGGCCGCCGGCTCCGCCCAGCCCCGCCCCGCCTGCAAACCGCAGGCGGCAAGCCGTTTGGAGCACCTGGCCTGGGCCGCGGTGGCCGTGGCCCTGCTGGTCGTGGGGGTGGCCGTGGGCCGCTGGTTCCCGCAACCGGGGGCCCTTCCGGTGCCGCAGCAAGCCGGGCAGCACCGGCCGCTGGAGCTTGCGGGCACTCCGGAGGATCAATCCCTTCTTGCCTCCCCAG
>JALSGI010000272.1 GCA_026982835.1 Planctomycetota bacterium
CGGGGCCACCCACTCGTAGGGTACGTCCACCGTCAGCCCGTCTTCCCGTAGAACGCCCACAAAGGCCCGATCGGCGTTGGTGAATCGGGCCACACGGGCCAGGGCCGATTGCACGCCCGAGTCGATGTTCTGCCAGTCCCGGGTGACGAAGTCGGCCGACACCGAGGTGATCAGCCGCTCAAAACCCAGCCGGAACCGCAGCTCTTCCTGGATGCGCACTTCCCGGGAAATATCGTTCAGCACGCCGATGGCTCCCACGATCTCCCCGCCCAGGCCGAACAGCGGCAGAAAACTCCCCTCGTAGTGCCGCCGCAGCCGCCCGTGGAAAAACTGCTCGTGTTCCACCCGCACCGGCGTGCCCTGCAACGCCCGGCCGATGTGGATCAGCCAACTGGGCGGTTCGTTCTGGAAGACTTTTTCCAACGGGGCTCCCAGCACCTGGCTGCCCACGATCCCGCTCAGCAGCTCCATCCCCCGGCTCCACACCAGGCACCGCCCGCGACTGTCCACGGCCACGATCCCGTCGTGCACGTTTTCCATCACCGCCGCGCACAGTCCCGGCAAGGCCCCTTGCTGCACCGCTTCCCCGTGGCCGAACGCCCCCAGGCCCAGCATGGCGGCCAAAGCCGACCCGGCCGACGGGGAGCAGGGGGAGTAAGCTGCAGATGCTTTCGCTGGTGCGGGTTTCATCGAAATGCAGTCCTTCCAGCCGGACGCCCTCGCCAAGTATCCAGCATCCCGACGGCCTCAATACAGTTTTTGTTGTTTTCCTGCGAAGCGCTCGGGACGCCCTGGAACCCCCATTTCCATTGTAGAAAAACCCCCGCCGGGGAAAACGCCGATACGGCCCCCGGCAAAAGCCCCTTGTGCAGCAGCCCTTGCCCGAACCGCCACCCCCCCATCGCTCCACGCCCTTTGGCAATCCTCCCCCGGCTGGGTTTCTGCAGGGTTCAAAACTCCAGGCGGGCTTGCTCCAGGCGGCTTTGGAGTTCCTGCATCAGGCGGTCTTCCTCCTCCAGGGTGGGGGCCTCGTAGGTGACCGAAAACCGCAGGTACGGCCCCGCGTCGTCCCAGGGCACGGTGCAGATGGAATGCTCGGTGATGAGATACTGGCTGGCCTCCTCGGCGTTGGCAAACTGCGGGCCTCCGGCCACGCCCCGGGGAGCGCGGGTGTAGAGGAAGTAGGTTCCCCCGGGCATGCGGCAGCGGAAGCCGCACTCCTGGAGCACCTGCACCAGCTTTTCCAGTCGCCGGCGGTACTTGGCGCGCACCTGGCGGGGGATCTGCTCTGCATCCAGTGCGGCGATGGCCGCCTTCTGGATGGCGATGAACTGGCCGGAGTCGGTGTTGTCCTTCACGTCGGCAAAGGCCCGCACCAGCCGCTCGTGCCCGCACACCCAGCCGATCCGCCAGCCGATCATGTGGAAGCCCTTGCTCAGGGAGTGGACCTCCACGCCCACCTCCTTGGCCCCGGGCACGGCCAGGAAGCTGAGCGGCTGGCCCTCGTAGGTGAGCACCAGGTGGGCCGCATCCTGCACCACCACCACCTGGTGGCGGTGGGCAAAGTCGATCACCCGCTGGTAGAACTCCCGCGTGGCCACCCGGCCGGTGGGACTGTTGGGGTAGTTGAGCACCAGCAGTTTGGCCCGGCGGAGAACGTCCTCGGGGATGGAGTCCAGATCGGGAAAAAAGTCGTTCTCCTCCCGCAGCGGCAGCGGATAAACCTCGCCGCCGTAGTAGCGGGTGTGTGTGCCGGCCACGGGGTAGCCGGGCACGGTCATCAGCGTGACATCGCCGGGGTTGATGAACACCGCCGGCAGCATGGCCAAGGCGGGCTTGGAGCCGATCGAGTGGTTCACTTCCCGCTGGGGGTCCAGCTCCACGCCGTAGTGGCGCCTCATGAACCGGGCCGCTGCGTCCTTGAACTCCTGGATGCCGTTGTCGGCGTAGCCGCGGTTTTCCGGGCGGTTGATCTCCTGGGCCATCACGCGGCGCACCAGCTCGGGAGCCATTTCGTCGTTTTCGCCGATGCCGAAGTCCAGCAGCTCCCGTTCCGGATGCTCGGCCAGTGCCCGGCGCTTGGCCCGCTTGATCTTCTCGAACTTGTAAATCGCCGTCCCCTTGCCGTACTGGGGACCGCCGATTCGCTGGGCGAAAAGTTGCTGGAAGTAAGGGTCGCTCATGGTGCTCGTTTCAGGGATGGAGAGGGGTTGGGTTGTGCGAAATCCACCGGGGCGAAACCGTGGGATCGTTGTGCGTGACGCCTTTTTCGTGCTGCGGCTGGCCGTTTATGCCAGAAGCGGGGGGCTGTCTTCTCTACGGCCGGTCGGTGGAGAGGATGGCCGTGCCCGTGCGGTCGCACACCCGCAGGCGGAACTGCCATCCTTGGGCCCAGGGCTCCTTTTGCTCGTTCTGGCAGCATTTTACGAGAATGATGTTCTTGCCCGGCCGCAGCCGTCCCCGGCCGATGTACTGGTCGGTCCGCTGCCCGGCGTGATAGACCTCGTAGGAGCCAAGCAGCTTGCCGTTGAGCCAGAACTTCACCGCGCAGTCGCTCGTGACACGGATATCCACCTCCTGTTCCCGGTCCGAGTAGAACACGGTGGCCGCGTAGCCCACGGCCCCCATGTGCTTGCCCAGGGCTTTGTTCAGGTCCACCCGGCCGTTGGCTTCCTGGGTGGTGTGGTCGATCCACCGCACGGGGCCTTCTTTTCCGGGGTAGGTGGCGGCAAAGTCCAGCTTCTGTTCCGGCGGGTAGGCCACGGCAAAGCCTTTTTTGCCGGTGTTGTCAAACGGCCCGATCAGCTTCCACCGCAGCACGTAGCCGAAGTGCCGGGCCAGATCGACCTTTTGCCCCAACGAGCGGAGCTTTTCGGCCAGCAGGTTGACTTGATCTTCGTCGCGGGCGGCCGACAGGGCCTGGCGGTAGAGCCGCACCAGCTCCTCTTTGCCTGTGCCGGATTTTTCTTTTTGCCGGATTTGCTCGATGAGCCGGGCCACCGCCTCGCGGCGCAGCTCCACGCTGGGATCGTCCAGGAACGAGGGGACCAGCCGCTGGGCCAGCGAGGGATTGGCCGCGAGGAGCAGTTCCCAGGCCAGGCGGCGTGCCCGGGGCTGGTGGCGGCGGTCTTGCAAAAAGGCCAGGATTTTCCGCTGGGGGAGGGGTTTTTTCTCTCGCAGGGCCGTTTCCGCGATGGCTTCCACGGCCGAGCGGATCCAGTTGGCCGCAAGCGGCTTGGCCTCATCCAGCGCGGCCAGCAGCGGGGGGATGGCCTCCGGCCCGCGGCGCACGATCCGCTCCCAGGCCTGGGCGGCTTCCACGTTCCCTTGCCCCTTGCCTTGCACGGCCAGCAGCGTGTCGATCCACTGCCCCAAGGGGTCCTCCCCGGCCAGTAGGGTGGCAAAGGGGAACAGTGCCACGGCGACAAACAGCAGGGCCTTGAACCTACGCATGGATGCAACTTCCCAGGCAGGTAAATGGAACGGGGGGAACGACGCGACCGGCCCGGAGCGGCCAGCCTACCGGCAGGTTTTCACTTGAGGGCCTATTGTACGGAGAGCTGCTGTGGTGCGGAAGCGTTTTCCTGATCGGCCAACGGATGCTGTTTCTCGGTACCGGTTTAGCCAGCTAGCAGATTGTTTGGTTTGACGCTTCCGTGCCAGGCGAGAATAAAGTGTTTTTTCTCGCAAACGGCGAGCCGGGGGCTTCAGCCAGCGGAGGACGGCAGGCTGTGGGCCACTGGGAGCTTCCGCTCCAGGCGAGAAAAAGCGCCGATTCACAATCAGCGAGGCGGGAGCGTAAGCTCCCGGAGGAAAACCGAAAAACGCCGCTTCGCCAATTGGCTCCGCGAGTTGACACTCGCGGCTCGCTGGTGCAAGAACCATGCCGATTTGTACACCA
>JALSGI010000273.1 GCA_026982835.1 Planctomycetota bacterium
TCGCCTTCCGCCTCCCGGGCCAACTTCTCGAGGGCGGGAATGGCCTCGGGCCCAAGCCCCCCGAGTGCCTCAGCGGCGGCAAAGCGCACCATTACGCCTTTCGCCTCCCAGGCCAACTTCTCAAGGGCGGGAATGGCCTCGGGCCCAAGCTCCCCGAGTGCCTCAGCGGCGCTTCTGCGCACCCATTCGTCTTCCACCTCCCGGGCCAACTTCTCGAGGGCGGGAATGGCCTCGGGCCCAAGCCCCCCGAGTGCCTCAGCGGCGGCAAAGCGCACCATTACGCCTTTCGCCTCCCAGGCCAACTTCCCGAGGGTGGGCATGGCCTTCTTGGGTTCAAGCTCTCCGAGCGCCTCGGCGGCGTGATAGCGCACCCATTCGCCTTCCGCCTCCCGGGCCAGCTTCTCGAGGGCATCTATAGCGTGGGGCCGCAAGGCTGGGTTGGACGCGGCAATGAGCAACAGCTCGGGATCGCGAATATGGCCTAGCCAGGACTGCCATAAATCTTCCGAGTAGCTCGCTCCCGCGCCCCAGGCTTTCGCCATGACCTCTAAATGACGTTTTGTCCATTTGCTGATGGGGTCGCAAGAACCGAGCTTCAGCAGTCCGTTCATGAGCGAGGTTTGGTTACCCTTGCTCATGAGCGCTATGGCAAAGATGAGCGTTTGCTGCCAGTAGGGGTCGAAAATGTTTGGATGCAGCCAGTTTCCCCAAAACCCCTTAGGGTCATCCCGGTAAAGCCTGGCCAGCGCTTCGGCGGCTAGAAACTCGTGGAGCGACTCGTGGCCCAGCCGGCACAGTTTGCGATCTTCCCACCACTTTGTGAAGTCCGCATCTTCGCGCAGCAGCTCGCTGCACGGCCGCCCGCGTGCGCGGGCGGTGGGTACGTCGGGCAGAAAGTCGGCGGAGCAATGCACGCTCGCCCTTTCGCGATATTCGGGAGACAGCTTGAGCAAGAGCTCCAGGCAGCCGAGCCACTTGCGCCGCTCGGAGTCGGAACGGTGCGCGGTGCTGGCGGTACCCTGCAACGCCTTGTCGTCCTCTCTACGCTCTAACAGCAGGCGTAGATAGTTGCGGTATAGCTCGGTTCGCGTATTGGGCATCTGTTCCAGGGGGTTTTCAGGATTAGAACGCTTACGCGTAACGAAACTTGCTACCACCATCTGCACCAGCAGCGCGGGGGAGGGCAGGCCCACGAGGCTGCGCATGTACTGCATGACTTGGTCGAGCTCGTCCGGCCCCAGGTGCGCGCGGCCGCCCTCTGCAGTCCAGCGACCCAGGTACTCCCGCACCTCTTCCTCTCCCCAAGGCTTCATGGCGAGCTTGAGCACTTCTTCTTCTTCCCTCACCCAGGGCACGTTGCTGAGGCTGCCCGGCCTGCCGAGAAGCAGGTAGCGGTGGTTGCCCCCGGGGAGCCATAGGTTGCGCAGCGCTTTCAGGGCTTTGGTTCTGATGCGCCCTTCCACCTCGTCCAGGCCGTCTACGATCACCAGCAGTGCCCGGTCCGGTTTCTGCAACACGGCGTCCAGCAAATCTTTTAGGGCGCTCTCCCCGCTCGGGCTGACCTGGCCCACCGGTGTCTCTGCCGCCAACTTGATGAGGTCTTCCGCGTTGAAATAGAGCGGCAGGTACTGAATCTGGGGCCCATCCTCGTCTTTGCGTTCCATGAGTTCAAGGGCCTGTTTGGCGGCATAGCGCGCCAGCGCTTGGGCCATGGTCGTCTTGCCCACGCCCGCCGCTCCTTCCACCGCGAACAGGCGGTTGTTGTTTAAAGGGAGGGTAAGCAGCTCGGTGGCCTTGATTTTTCGTGGAAGCGGAGGCTCCCGCTCCTGTTCTGCGTGCCTAGGTTTAGCGGCGCGTCTGTGGTTTTCTTCGTCCAGCTCGGGCCAGAGCAAGAACGTCTCCATACCCAGCGAGCCGGTAAAGGGCACGATTTTGTCGGGCGCTTCTATAGTGGAAAATTGCTCATCACATTCTTCCAGATACCATTTATACAGAACTTCCTGTTTGTTTCTCTTTTGTGCAGCACTAAGATTTTCTACAAATGCATCTACACTCAATTTAGCCAGCTTTTCATAAATTGCGACCCTTAATCCCGGGGGCAATGCGTTGTAGAAAGCCGCGGCTGTATCGAAGATATCCATAATAGGTACTGCTCCAGGCCACATTCTACACCTGGCTTGAGGTGAAAGGCGCAAAAAGCAACCGCTAGAACGGGCTTGCTGGGTCTGTTCGGGTGTTTTCGGATAGCGGTTACAACTCCCAACACTTCCCTGAGCCGTCCGCCCATCCCCTCCATGAGGTCCGCGGTAATGCGCCCGGTCACCTCGACGATGCGGCGCCTGCTCACGTGACGGACCAGGTGCGTTTGGGCTTTGCCGTCGCTACGGGCTCCGGCGCGGGCGGCGGGCAGCACCGTTTCGCTGCGGCTTGCGATCCCGTGGCGCTGGCGGTACTCCTCCAGGCAACGCGGCCAATCTTCGGGGAGGCTTGCGCCGATCTTGGCGCTGCGGAACGCCTTCCCGAACCCAGGGCCGCACCTACGATGCTGCTTAGGGTAGGAAACCCCTTGCCCCCTCCTCCTGCCCGAAAGGCGTAGGCGGCCGGCCTCACCCCCGCATCGAGAGCAGGTACCCCGTAAAGTAGGGCACCAGCCAGATCGCCCAGACGAGCACGCTGAAGCGGTGGAAGCGGCGCTTCGCCTCGTCCTTGCCGCGGACCAGCACCCAGCTGGCCCAGAGCGCGTGTACGAGCATCAGGGCGAGCGCCGTCAGGCCGGTGACGCCGTGCAGGTTCAGCTCGAAGCGCCCGCCCATGATCCGCCGCATCGCCTCAGTGCCGGTGCTGTCGCACGCGAACCCGGCCCAGAAGAAGGCCAGGTGCGCCGGGCGCAGCGTGCCCGAGAGGCGCTCCCACCAGACGCCGATCGTGTAGAAAACGAGCGCCAGGTTGATGAAGACCACCGCAAACAACACGTCCGTGGGCATGAGGTCCTCCTTGGGATCTTGCCTTGCGTTTACTAAAGTATAGCGCAACCGGGTGCGCGCGGGCCGGCCGTGTAGGATGGAACCCAAAAGGAGGGGAGTATGAAACGACTGTGGATCGTGGTTTGGATGCTTGCGGGCCTGGCGTGGGCCAGCACCCCCGCCTACCCGGAGAACAGCGTGGGCCTGGGCTACGCCCACCCCGGAGCGGGCGCTTTCACGCTCGGCCTGCAGCTGCCCGCGGCCCCCATGGGCCTCGACACCGGCCTGGACCTGGAGCTGCGCTACCCGCGCCTGGGCGTGAGCGCCACCGGAAAGGTCCTGGTGCTGCCCAGCCTGAGCGTGGGCGGGCAGTTCATGGCCGTGGGCGCCTTCGTCGAGCTGCGCTACGCGGATCCGGGGGCCTTTGGCGGCTACCTGGGGGGCAACTTCAGCTGGGACCTGCCGACCATGGGGCCGGTAGAGGGCGCGCTCAGCGGCCGCCTGGGGGTGGGCTACTTTCCGAAGGGCAGCCTGGCCGCCTCGCTGGTCAGTTACGGGCTGGGGCTCAGGCTCTACCATGACCCCGTAGCGCTCGAGCTGGCCACGAACGACCGCGACCTCTTCCGCGCCTCCCTGCTCTTCCTCTGGTAGTCCCGCCCGCATGAGGCTCCGGCTCAAACCCGCGTGGATGGGGCTTGCACCTTCGCTCGTGGTGCTGGCCGTCTTTGGCCTCTACCCCTTCGTCGAGGTGGTGCGGTTTTCCACCTGGGACTGGTCGGGGCTCTCGGCCCCCACCCCGGTCGGCCTCGCCAACTACCGCGAGCTGCTGGCCGACCCCGCCTTCTGGCACAGCCTGCGGGTCACGCTGGTCTTCGCCGCGGTGACGCTGCCCAGCTTCCTGGGGCTTTCGCTGCTCGTCGCCTTTGCGCTCGAGG
>JALSGI010000274.1 GCA_026982835.1 Planctomycetota bacterium
AGGACACGTTGGTGCCTTTGGGCTGGCACGAGCAGGCCCGAGAGGCCCTCAAACAGACCCGACGGCCGCTGTTGCTGGTGGGCCCGCCCGGATCGGGTAAAAGCACGTTTGCCCATGCGGCGGCCTACGAAGCCACGGGCCGGGGACCGGAGGTGATCCACGGCAACCCGCAGACCGAAGAACGCCACATCTGGTCGGACCGGACGTTGGATCCGCAGCAGGGGCTGCGTTGGGTGGACGGCCCGCTGCCCCGGTCGCTGAAAAGGGGCCGCTGGCTGCTTATTGAGGAGGTGAACCAGATTCCGCCGGAGATTCTGGGGCAGCTTTTGCAACTGCGACTGGACTCGTACCAGCAGCACACGATCATCAACCTGGCCACCGGGGAGCGGATTCCGGTGCCGGAGCGGTGGCGGGTGATCCTGACGGCCAACCCTCAGTCGCTGCGGTGTTTTTCCTCCCCCCGCACGGCCGCCGTGCGAGCCTTGCTGGACGGCTGCCTGGTGCTGGAGGTGCCGGCCATGAACCGCTTCCAGCTTGAGCAGTTGCTGCAACAACAGTTCGGCCACGCTGCCGAAGCCCAGGAGGCGATCCAGCGGGCGTTGCACCTGTGGGAAAAACTGGAGGAAGCCCGCCGAAGCCACCAGGGGGTTCCCGCCCCGTCGCTGCGGGCGGTGGCCGAGGCCGTGCGGCTGCAACTGGCCGGGGTGGACTGGCAACAGGCTGCCCAAATGGCGCTGGTGGGCAAGTACATCCTGGACGAGGACCTGTACCAGAGCGTGCAACTGGAAATGTCGCTGGGAGAGGACGAAGAGGAGGAAGAGGAAGACTGGGACGCCGGGGAGGAGGAAGATTGGGACGAAGAGGATGACGAGGACTGGGACGAAGAGGAAGATGCCTAGCTCGGGAGGCGTGTCATGCTGCGTTTGAGCGATTTCTCCGTGCGTGCGTTGGAACTGCTGGCTTCGCGGATTGCCGGTACGGCCGTGGAGCTGCTGCTGAGTCCCCAGGCCCGGCACCCGCTGACGGTCACGCTGGGCACCACCAGCCTGCTTTTGCATCCGCATCAGGCCGGGTTGTACGATCTGCTGCTGGGGGCCTGTCTTTTGCGGTTCCGCGACGAAGCCAAGGAGCTGCAGCCGCGCTGCCCCTTTGCCCCCCAAGTGGTGCGAAGCTGGGTGGATCGGGCCCGGCAAGAACTGGCCCACCGCTTTCCCGGAGCGGTGCGGAAATGCCAGGGAGTGTTTCATCCCCAGTCCCCCTCCTCCCGGCAGTTGCCCTATTGCAGTTGGCAGCAAGCGCCTTGGAAGAAGCTGAAAGAAACGCTCGGTGAACCCGGAAAGCTGCCCGGGGCCGCCCTTCCCCTCAGCCAGCCTGCGGCCCTGCTGGGAGGCTCTCTGGACCTGGGAACTTCGCCCGAGGAAACCTACGACCAGGTGGTCCAGGCGATTCGAGACGGCCTCCTGCCCCGAATGGACTGTCCTGAGCTGCGACGAGTTCCGGTCTATACCCTCTGGGGCCAAGTGGCTCCCAGCCAGAAGGTGCCCGAGGGGAATTGGTTCCGTTTTGAAATGATGCTGCGACGCAAGGCCATTGCGGAGTTCCAGCGATGCTTTGTTCGCACGGCCACCAACCAGCAGCAGGTGGCACCGTTCTGGTTGCGTCATACCCAAGGAGCGTATCTGGACGGAGCCCGCCTGGCCGAAGCAGCCCTGTCCCTTGTGACCGGCACTCCTGGGCGGGTGTTTCGCCGCAAGCAGCACTGGCAGACCGAGCCGGTGTTCCGCCCCGAAGAACATTTCGTGCTGCGGATCAGTTCCGAGGCCTTCCGCAACACGCAGGGGGTTACCTACAGCCCGATAGAACGGATCATCGCTAAGATCTTCCGCCAGTTGGGCGTGCGTTACGGGCTGATCGTGTTGGCCGACCAGGTGCTTCAGTTGCCCGACGGAGAGCGGGCCTACCTGCATCTCCCCGTGCTGGTCAAGCACCCCCTGGCCCCGTTTGACGATCACTTCTGGCGGCGGCTGGTCGCCATCGAAAATACGCATCCGGTTCTCCCCCACGCCCACCTGGCTTGCGTGCCCACGGTGGCCGTCCGCACCGCCGCCGCAATGCTTGAGATACTGGACCCCCACTACGACTGCAACCGGCACTGTCCGATGTTTTCTCTTTCCAGCCCCTTGCCCCGCGAGGAACCCTGGGGGTTTTTCCACGCTCCCTGGTTCCTCTCCGGCGTGGCCGAAAAGCTGAACCAACTGCTGGAGGAACTGGCACACAAATACCAGCAACGCCGCCACACGCTGCAGCGGGCCTGCCAGGTGAACCTGAGCTACCTGTTCCTGTGGAGCAAGCTGCAAAAATACGGCAAACCCGGCACCTACGTCAGCCGAGCCGTAGGGGAGTGACCCTTTCCCTCGGAAACCCCTCAAGTCCTGAAAATCCATTCGACCACCGTGGAGGTGGTATATGAGCCTGCTGGAGGAGTTTTTTTCCCGACACCTGGTGGGGCTTTCGTCCCGGACGCTAACCGTGCTATCGGCGTGCGCCCTGGGTGGCCGCAGCATCCTGCTGATTGGGGAGCACGGTTGCGGCAAGACCACCTTCTGCTCGCTGGTGGCGGAGTTTTTTGGCTGGGAAGAGCACCAGTGGGTGCATTACAACGCTACGGTGGACGACATGGTGACGGTGATGGGGCTGCCGGATGTGAACGTAGAGCCGGGTAAGCCACTGCGGTTCATCCCGCACGCTCGGGCCATTTGGGACAAGCGTCTGGTGCTGATCGACGAGCTGACGCGGGCTGCCCCTGAAAACCAGAATATGTGGCTGGAGATTGTTTCCCAGGGCACGCTCAAAGGACGCAAGCTCCCATGCCGATTGCTGGTGGCCACATGCAACCCTTCGACTTACGCCGGGGCGTTCGAGCTGGACCAGGCCCTGCTGGATCGGTTCGCCGTGGTATGTCCGTTTCCCACGGCAGCAACCTTTGCTCCGCGTCAGTGGTACGAAGGAGCATGGGTTAACTTCTCTGGTAAAGAAACATCGCTTCCTGACCTCCAACGAAGACAGGAGCTGATCGAACGGTTCCATAGGCTGCGGACCCACCTGGCCAAGGAAAAATTTGTGCTGCGGCAAATTGCCATCTGGGCCGGGGAGCTGTGCCACTGGCTGTGTAGCAAGGCCCAGGTTCCCATTTCGGGACGCACCGGTATGCAGCTACTGCCGGAGCTGGTGTTGGATTTGACGGCCTATTACTGCCTGAAGACCAACCAAGAAAACCAAAAGTTGGTGGTGATCCCGGGCGAGGTATTTCGCACGGCTGCCCAGTTCGCTCTTCGCGAGAAACTAAGTATCGATCCTCAATTGTTCCAGCAAGCACTCCAGCACGCCAGGGAAATCCTCCAGCAGCAATTCGGCGATAACTGGGAATGGCTGTTGGACTGTTTGGTTTCCGCTCCGAAAGAACAGCGTTTGCAGACCCTGTTTCAGTACTTCGCTCGACACCCTGCATGCAAGCTCAGCGCGCGACAACGAACCCAACTGCAGATGGCCATGCGGGACACGATCCAGCAATGCCGCGGCTGGGAGGACGGTCTGGCCCGCCTGGTTGAGTTCTGCCGTCAAAACCTGCCGGATCTGGCTGGAGAAGCCGAGTGGGTCCGGCTCCAATCCCTGTTGGAAACGTGCATTTCCTAAATAACTCCACACCGAACTGGAAGCGAGGGGCAATTGCTCTGGAAACAAAAACATGGCTTGGTGTAGGGTTCGCGGTTGTTATTTCCTAAAACCCTTTAGGAGCACCAAGCCATGAACCGCAGTATCACACTTTCGCCCAAGGAGCACAAGGCCCTGCTGGAAGCCTACCGCAAATCCTCGCAGCCAAGAGTGCGGCTGCGAG
>JALSGI010000275.1 GCA_026982835.1 Planctomycetota bacterium
TTCCCAGTCTTCCAGCTCAGGCAGCGGCAGCCCGGCGGCATGGGCCACCGCCGGCAAGTGCAGCAGCATGTTGGTCGATCCGCCCACGGCGGCGTGCACCACCAGGGCGTTTTCCAGGGCTTGAGGCGTGAGCACGTCGGCAAGCGACTCGCCTCGCTGGATCATCCCCAGCAAGGCCCAAGCGCTGCGCCGGGCCACGTCGCGCCACACCTCCTGGCCCGAGGGGGCCAGGGCCGCATGGGGTACGCTCATCCCCAGCGCCTCGGCGGCCACCTGGCTGCTGGCGGCCGTGCCTAAAAACTGGCATCCGCCCCCCGGCGAAGCGCACGCCCGGCACCCGGCCACGGCCGCCTCTTCCAGCGTGATCTCCCCGTGGGCGAACCGGGCGCCGATCGTCTGCACCGTGCCGGCGTCTTCGCCCTGAACAGGCGGCAGCGTCACTCCGCCGGGAATCAGCACCGAGGGCAACTCCCGACAACCGGCCAGGGCCATCATCATCCCGGGCAGTCCTTTATCACAGGTGGCCACGCCCAACAGCCCGCGGCGCGTGGGAAGCGAGCGCACCAGGCGGCGGAGCACCTGGGCCATGTCGTTACGATAGGGGAGGGAGTCGAACATCCCCGGCGTGCCCTGGCTGCGGCCGTCGCAGGGGTCGCTGCAATGGGCGGCAAAGGGCACGCAACCCTGTCCCTTGAGCACCCCGGCCGCCTCGCGCACCAGCAAGTGCACCTCCCAGTGGCCGGTGTGATAGCCCAGGGCGATGGGGCGTCCCTGGGCGTCTTGCAGCCCGCCGGAAGTGCTCAGGATGAGCACCTGGTGCCCCAACAGCTCCTGCGGCGACCAGCCCATCCCCACGTTGTGCGACAGCCCGAACAGATCGCCACTGGGCCAGGTGAGCAGCATCTGGGGCGTCAGCGGCAACTGGCCCTGGGGGCCGGGGGCGGCGGTGCGCAGGTCGTCCAGCTCGGGCGGGGCGAGCGGAAAAACATGCTCCCAATCCACGCGGTGCCGGGGCATGGGCCAACCTTCCCGCTACGAGAAACCAAAGGACACGGCTCCAGAGTCTCCTGCCCGGATTATCGGGCCGGAACGCGCCCCTGGGAAGGCACCTTCCGCCGGGGAAGAAGCTGCGCTTTTAGGCCACCGGGCCGCCACGCCCCCCGGCTGGGATCGACACATGCAAAAACCGGCTCGCTTCTGCCTTGCCCTAGGCTCTTCTCAGTACCTCGCTAGAACCACTCCCGCTTCTCCACTGCGTATGTCTGGTAGAAGTCTTCGTCCGACTTGGTCAAGTAGATAATGCCTTCGGCCAGGCCGATGATTGCCATGATCGCAGGCCCCAGCAGCGGGACCACAAAACAACCGGCCAGACCGCCCAGGAGCGAAACCACCAGCATGATTACCCCGGCCGTGTTCAAGCCCAGGATAAACTTGTGAATTCCCAGGCAGCCCAGCAAGATGCCCAATATTCCCGCGGCCACCTTCTTGCTGACAAAGGCCCGATACTCCGGGGCGGCGTGGTGGGGGGAATGCGGCCCTTGGTCGGAATGGGCGGTGGGGAGCGGAACCTGGAACTTCCCTCCGCACTTGGGGCACGCCGTTGCCGTCCCCGCGTACGAGGGATGGATGGCCAGCCGCGTCTGGCAATGCGGGCACACCACTTCGATGTCAGGCGGCGGTGATTCTCGTACCGGCGGTGTCGGCGGAACCGTGCCCATGCTTTTTGTCTGCCACAAGGTAGGTTCGGGACGGGGCTTGGGCCTGGCGGACCCCGGCCCTTCTCCGGGAGCGCATTGAACATGATAATCTTCCGCCCGCAAGCGACAAAGGAAAATCTTGCGGGTTTCAAGTCCTCCCGTTGCACAAGGTTTGGACCAACATGCCCATCCGCTGGTGGAAAAGCGCAATTCTGGAGGGCAGGGGTCCTGCCAAGCCGCTGGTTTCAGTCGCAACGGCGAATCCCGTGAAGTGGTTCCGTTTCAAAGGGACTCCCACAACAGGCTGCTGATGCACAAATACGGGCGAAGGCCTCCCTTGGAGCAGTGAAGAAGTTCGCGTTTCCAAATCTGGCCCCGGGCCACGGCGGGCATTGCCATGAATCGTCAGCAAGCCGCTCATTCCCTGGGCAAGCAACTGGCCCACTTGCCTGGCCGTCAAGCCCACACCTTGGCTCATCTGTTCCTGGCCGTGATGCACCGGAGCCGCTTCATCCTCCCCGAACGGGGACGGTACCAGGGAGTGGCCATCCCAAGGGGCACCAAACGAGCCGGGCTGGCGTTGCCGCTTGTTTTCTGTTGGCGTGCGGATGCTGGATCGCGTGCACCTGCAAGCAACGACCTGCTTGCGGCAGTGTGCGGAGCCGGCCGAGAGGGAGTCAAAAGGTGGGGATGCGTCAAAACTCAAACACTTGACGAGCCCCAAACGCCCGAACATGCTGAAATAATGAGGTCCCCCATGCTCCGGCAAGAAGAGAAGAGGGCGGTCTGAGCGGCAATCCGCCGGCGAGATATGCGGGCCTGTGTCCGTGGCGGCAGGCAGCAGGTGGCCGGTGTGGTCGCTTTGCTTGGTCGGCCACGCAGGCCAACAGCAAGCCTGGCTCCTGTGGCCGAACCGGTCCGGTTCCATCCTCGTCCTAACGAAGCGAAGGTAGTCTCTCATGGAATTCGTACCAGGACGCACCGTCGGTATCGACCTGGGCACCACCTTCTCCTCCATCGCCTACTTGAACGACCAGGGCGAGCCCACGCCGATCGAAAACGAAGACGATCAACTGGAAACCCCCAGCCTGATCCTGCTGCTGGAGTCCGGGCACGTGATCGTGGGCCCCAGCCGCCAGCGGGCCGCGATGGAAGACCCGGAACGCGTGGTGGAGCGGATCAAGCGTCACATGGGCTCGGAGTACAAGCGTACCTTCGACGGCCAGGAGATCACCCCGGAGTTCCTCTCGGCGTTGATCCTCAAGAAACTGATCCAGGACGCCAGCAAGCGGATCGGCAAGATCGGCAACGCCGTGATCACCGTTCCCTACTACTTCAACGACCAGCGGCGCAAGGCCACCCAGGACGCCGGCCGCATCGCCGGGTTGAACGTCATCGACATCATCAACGAGCCCACCGCCGCCACGCTGGCCTACGCCTGGCAGCACGGGCAGCTGGGCCGCACCGACGCCGAGAAGCAGGAACGCCTCTGCCTGGTGTACGACCTGGGCGGGGGGACGTTCGACGTCACCCTGGTTCGCTACACGCCCACGCACTTCCGCGTGCTGGCCACCGACGGGGACGTGCTGCTGGGCGGCCTGGACTGGACCGACCGGCTGGCCGAATACGTGGCCAAGGAGTTCCAGGACAAGTACCAGCTCAACCCGCTGGATGACCCCAAAGCGGCCCAAATCCTCCGCAACGACTGCGAGGTGGCCAAGCTGGCCCTCTCCGACGAAACCCAGGTTTCCATCACCTGCCGCTTCCAGCAGCGCACGCTCACCGTGCCCGTGACCCGAGAACAATTCGAAAGCATGACCGCCGACCTGCTCCAGCGCACGATCGACACGCTGCACCTGGTACTGGACGAAGCCAATGCCACGGCCGAAGACCTCGACGCGGTGGTGCTGGTGGGCGGCTCGACGCTGATGCCCCGGGTGCGGCAGGCCGTGCAGGAGGCCACCGGAAAGGAGCCCGACCAGAGCATCTCCCCCTACACCGCCGTGGCCCAGGGAGCGGCCATCCATGCGGCCATCCTGGAGGCCAAGCACCGCGGGCGGCAAAGCGCCATGGCCGAGATTGTGCGCAAGCGGCTCTCCACGGTGCGGGAGGAGAACGTCAACTCGCACGGGCTGGGGATCGTGGTCCGCGACCCCAAACGCAAAAAATATATC
>JALSGI010000276.1 GCA_026982835.1 Planctomycetota bacterium
TCACCGCAGCCAGCCCGCCGGGCGGGAGTACTCCCGGCCCCAGGGGCTCCCCGGCCCGCGTCTCCAGGCCCGGAGCGGGAAATTCCAGCCAGCTCACCTCTTCCCCGTACCAGCCTATCTGCAAGCTCAATCGCACTGCGGTTCCGAAGCTCTCCGGGCTTGCTTGCCAAAGCACCTGCCGCAGGTGTTCCGCATGCCGCCAGCGGAATTGCCGGGCGCGCCACAGCGCGGCCACCAGCGGCCAGCCGTCCCCAGCAGGCGCAGGGCCCCGCGGCCGCACCAGGGCCACCTGGCCCACCCGACGCAGGTGTTCCCCCCACCTCCTGGCCCAGGCAAGCGCCTCCCCGGCCGAGGCGGTCCACCAGGGAAGATCGGTGACGATCACCAGGCGGCAACCTCGGCCTGCGGCGGCTTGAGAGCTACTCCATTGCCGGGCCGTTTGGGCCGCCTGTTGCAACAAGCGGCGCAATTGATCCGGATCCTGTTCGCGCAGGCGCCGAAGCTCTTCCAACGCTGCGCCACGCCGCGCCAGGCGAGCCAGCGGCAACTGCAATCTGCCCCCGTTGCCCAGCACCAGCAGGCGATCCGCCGGGCGAGCGCGGGCAGCCATGTGGGCCAGCTCTTCGCTCAGGGCCAGGAAGCTATAGCTGCGGCGAAACTGCCCTGAGGGAGCCACCACCACGATCAAATCCTGCGGCCGATCGTCCCCAGGGGCCGGAGCCGGAGCCTGCACCACCACCAGCAGCCAGCGGGCCTGCGGAGCCAGCGGATCGCCGCCCACCTCGTACCACACCCGGGGTCGATCATCCCAAGCGGCACGGCTCCAGGGAAGCCAGGGGGCGCCCCAAGCAGCCTCCCCACGGGCAACGACCGCCGCCAGAAAATCCCAGCTCGCTTGGCCCCCCTTGGCCCAGGATTGCCGCTGGAGAGCTTGCCACCAGGCTTGGGTGGAAGTCCACGGCCGCACCTGCACCACCGCTTGTTGCCCGGCCGAAAGTCTCCACCGCCCGAAACGCTTTCCGGGAATGAGCCGGCCTGGGGACTCCCCTCTTTCAATAATCGAAAAGCCCAGCAACGGCTCCGGGGAAGCCTCCGGCAACGGGATCACCTGGCCCTGCCAGGGCACTCCTGGTGTGCCTTGCCGGAAAGCGGCACCTGCCAAGGCATCTTCCGGGGGAACTTCCCTGGAAGAAGGCCCTGCCTGGGGCCCAGCCAGCGGCTCTCCTTGTCCTGGTTGGGCATGGGGCTCCGTCCGCTTGAGCCCAAGCTGCCACGCACCCCAGCCCAGCAACAGCAACACCCCCACCGCAGTGGCCCAAACCGCCCGCAAGGGAACCCACACCAGCACTTGCCGTTGAGAAGTGCCGCAGTGAGGCTCTGGGGCGGGCTCTTCCTGGCTGGTGATCCGCCGGGCCAGCTCGGCTGCCCAGGCGGACCACTCCTCGCCTTGGGCCACTTGTTCCGGCGGGGGGACTTGCCGCAGCTGTTCCTCAAGCGGCATTTCGTCCCGGGAGGGTTCCAGCTCCTTGCCAGGCAAAGAGTGTCCGGGGAGCGCCTCGGCGGGGGCAGTTTCACCGGCAGGGGGACCGGGCTGGGCCGAGGAGGGAAGCGGCCGTGATGCTTCCTCCCGCCCAGCTTGCTTGTCTCCCGAAAAGAAAAACCCCCGCCTCCCGCCGGCCAGACGCCCCAGCCGACGGCATAGCAAAGCCCAAAGACGCGGTAAGGGGAACACCTCGGAAAATCCGCACGCAGGGGTGCCCGATAGGTTCTTGCCCTCGGGGGCGCACCGGCCGGCCCGCACAGCTAGCCGATGAGCGAATCGCGCTTGTGTTGCAGGAGCTTGCGTAGCCGGGCTCTGGCCCGGGCCACCCGCGACAACACCGTCCCCAGCGGCACGCCCAGCACCTGGGCGGCCTGCTGGTGGGTCAGCTCGCCCACCACCACCAGCAGCAGGGCTTCGCGCAGTTGCGGCGGGAGCTGATCCAGGGCCTGTTGCACTTCGTCGCCAAACTGCTGGCTGCCCGGCTCCGGGGACCAGACCGGCTCTTCGGGCATGTCGATCCCGGTGACCCAATCGCAGCGGGAGCGAGCCCGCCAGTGGTCGGCCGCCCGGCGACGCAGGATGGCCACCAGCCACGCTCGCTGGCTCCGCGAGGCGTCGAACCGCCCCCGGCAACGCCACACCGCGCGAAACGTCTCCTGCACCACGTCCTCGGCCTCGTGCACGTCTCCCACCAGGCGGTAGGCCAGGCGGTACAAGGCCGGGCCGTGGTCTTCGACCAGTTGCTGGAACTGGCGGCGCGACAGCGGCAACGGGGTTCTCCTTTGCTCCGCATCGGGCAAGCAGGGCAAGAGGCGAACCCCACGCAGAGGTTCGCCCCCGGGTGCCCCCATTATTCCCCAACCCCTGCCCCTTTCCAAGCCAACCCGCCCCGGAAACCAGCTCCTCTCCCGCCCCGTGACCAGCTGCGATCCATCCCCCGCTGCCAGCTGTCCCCGGGAAGCCCCAGCAACTGGCTTGCTTGATTCGGAAAGCATCCTTGCCCTACAATTGGATTGACGGGGGGGTTTCCACCTCCGGTGTGGAAATCCCGGCCAGGGTCCATCCCGTGCTTTTCCGGCTCCGCAGGCGATCTCTTCCATGGAAAACAGCTTTGCGCTTCGAAAAGTCGAAGTCTCCTTGTCCCCGCAGGAACGCTTCGAAGAGTACCTGCAGAGCCGGGGCAAGCGAATGACCCACCAACGCCGGGTGATCCTGGAGACCGTCTTCGCCCAGCACGATCACTTCGACGCCGACGGGCTGTGGGAGATGGTGCAGCGGGCCGGGCACCGCGTCAGCCGGCCTACGGTCTATCGCACGCTCAATGAGCTGGAGGACTGCGGGCTGCTGCGCCGCATGCAATTGGGCAACCGCCGCGTTTACGAGCACGACTACGGCTACCCGGATCACGACCACCTCTATTGCGAACGCTGCCACAAGCTGTTCGAGTTCCAGTGCGAGGAACTGCAACGCATCCGCGAGGCGGTGGCCCGGGAGTACCAGTTCCGTCCCAACGGACATCGCTTCATCATCACCGGTGTGTGCTCGCAGTGCAGCCAGGGCCGCCGCCGCCAGCGACGATTGGAGCTGGTCTAACAAGCAATCACCCCGGCCGCAGCGTGAGCATGCGGTTGCTCAAAACGGTGGAGGCTGCCGTTTTTCCACCCCGCAAGCCGTGGGCGTGAGCACGCGGTTGTTTTTGCCGTCGGCGCTGGTTCTTGCAGCCGCGAGCCGTGGGCGGAAGCCTGCGGAGAACACGGCAACCATACGCTGCTTTCTTATCGTCTCCGGGAGCTTACGCTCCCAGCTCGCCGCTGTCTGTGAAAATCAACGTTGTTTACTCTCTCACCGGCGAGCCCCGGGCTTGGAGCCCGGGGAGAGCCGAATGAACGCATTGCGTTTTTCCTCCGCCGACTGAAGTCGGAAGTCGGCGGCTCGCCGATTGCAAGAAGAAACGTTTTTTCTCGCACTGGTGCGGAAGCACCGCCGCAAGACCCACGACCCAAGACCTCCGGAGCGGAAGCTCCCAGCGCAACGGCGCAGGTCACAAGCCGCCAGCCGATTCTTGCCCGGTGCGGAAGCTCCCAGTGGCTGCGGCCCTGCCGCCTCCCCGCACTGACGTGCGGGGCTCTTCAAGCCCTCAAGCCTCCAAGCCCCCACGCCTCCAAGCCCTCCGCCGACTAAAGTCGGGTACGTGTTTAGCGTGCCAGCACAAGACGGAGCATTCCCAGATCAAAACAGCCCGTTGAAGAATGTTCCTCGATACGGAATCGCGTCACAGGACTAGACGTATTTTCTGAAAAAAAGCGGCT
>JALSGI010000277.1 GCA_026982835.1 Planctomycetota bacterium
CCGCGGCCGGAGTGGTGGGGGGTGTGGGGGTCTTCCGGCTTGTCGCTGTAGCGGTGGTGGCGGCGGTGCACGGCCACCCAGGTCAGCAGCGGCCCTTGCACGGCCATGCTGCCCAGGATCGCCAGCAGAGCTTTCAACGGCCAGTAGGTCTCGAACGAACGATGGGTGAACAAGCGATGAAAGCCGACGGTGATCCCCAGGGCCGTGGCCAGGTAGAACCCTACCAGCAGCCAGAAATCCAGCCAGGTGAATCCCCAGCCCCAGACGCTGATCACGGCGGCAACCAGCCCGGCAAAGGGAAGAAACACTCCGGCGGCGACCAGCAATTGGGTGCTCAGCGGGGCACGCGGGGAGGGGGAATGTTGAACCTCGCTCATGATCGACTTCCTGGTAGAAAACGAGACGCGGAATGGAAGCTTAAGACCGGTGCCAGGAGAAGAAAAGCGTCTGACCGTGGCAACCCTATCATACAACACAGGTCCGGTCCAGATATCCTAGGGAAACCCCCTGGCACAAACAAGACACAAAAGTCGGCTTTTTGGCAAAAGACTTAAAAACAACGCAAGTTGTGACAAACGCAAACCGGCCCATGAGCCCCGCACGTCAGTGCGGTCTTGGGTCTTGGGTCTTGCGCCGGTGCTTCCGCACCGGGGGCGTGGGGGCTTGGGGGGATGGGGGCGTGGAGGCTTGGGGGCTTGGAGGGATTTGGAGCCCCGCACGTCAGTGCGGGGAGAAGCAGCATCGGCGTGCAGCTTGCGCCGTGCGCCTTGCGCCGCAGCTTCCGCACCGAAGCCGGAACAAACGCTAATTCTTGCAACCGGCGAGCCCCGAGCTTCAGCTCGGGGAGGGCTTGGAGGCTTGGCGAGCCGCCGGCGTGAGCCGGCGGTTGATCAAACGCGCGATCACTGCGAAAACAACCGCGTGCTCACGCATGCGGTTCGCCGACAACAAACAACATTTCTCGGCGAGCTGGGAGCTTCGGCCCGCAGAGGAGAACCGCGTGTGTAGTCTTGGATATTGAGCACAGAGCCCCGCACGTCGTACGTGTTTAGCGTGCCAGCACAAGACGAAGCGCCCCCAGAGCAAAAGAGTTGATTTTTGTCCGGCGAGCCCCGGACTTCAGTCCGGGGAGAGCCGGATAAGTGCATTGCGTTATTTTTCTCCGCCGACTGAAGTCGGCGGCTCGCCACTTGCAAGAAAAAACGCTCATTCTCTCCTGGCATGGAAGCGCCAAACCAAGTGATGTGCTAGCTGCTAAACACGGACACGCCCACGGCTCGCGGCTGCAAGAACCAGTGCCACGGCTTGCCAACTGCGTGCTGACGCACACGGCTCCCCGGGCGAGAACAAACGTGGTTTCTGTTCCACGCGACAAACACTCACACACGCCGGCACATCACCGGCCGCCTACATCACCGAGAAGTAGTTCTCCACGGCCAGGTCGAACAGCTCCGGGGTCATCCGCGGCGGCTGCTTAAGGAACTGGCAGTAGCAGACGATCTGCGAAAGCAAATCCCGCGGGTGGCAGCAGCGAAACGGGCGGCCTGCCTGGCGATAGTGCGTCTGGATCAAGTAATCCAGCGCCTGTTCGTCGTATTCCACTTCCAGCCGCTGGGACATCATGCGGAACAACTGGCGGAACTCCTCTTCGCTGGGGTCGGTCACTTCGATCTTGTACGGGATGCGGCGCAGAAACGCTTCGTCCACCAGGTCGCGCGGCTCCAGGTTGGTGGAAAAGACGATCAGCTGATCGAAGGGCACTTGGATCTTCTTCCCGTTGGGCAGGTTGAGAAAATCCACCCGCTTTTCCAGCGGCACGATCCAGCGGTTGAGCAGCTCGTCGATGCTCATCTTCTGCCGCCCGAAATCGTCGATCACCAGCGTGCCGCAGTTGCTCTTCAGTTGCAGCGGGGCCTCGCAGATGCCCGTGGCCCGGTTGATCGTCACCTCCAGGTTGTCCATCGTCAGCTCCCCGCCGGCCACGATCGTCGGACGGCGAATCCGCACCCAGCGGCGATCCACGGCCAGTTGGCTCAGCAGCCCTTCCTGGCTGGGCAGCGGCACCTCCTCGTGGTTGGAAGGGTCGAACAGGCGAATGATCTCCCCATCCACCACCAGCGACCGGGGAATCCAGATGTAGGAGCCGAACGCCTGCGTCACCCGCTCGGCAATGCTGGTCTTCCCGTTGCCGGGGGCCCCGTAGAGAAACATCCCCCGGCCGGAATAAATGGCCGGGCCCAGGCGGTTGAACATCCGCGGGTTGATCAGCAGGTCGGAGAACGCCTGTCGCAGGGCCTGCTCGCTGGGGCATTCGCGGGCCAGGGACTGCAGGGCCACGCTGCGCACATAGTCCTCCAGCGGCACCGGGGCCGAGCCGTGGTAGCTGCACTCCTGCATGTACCGCCGCGCCCGTTCCCGGCCCAGGTCGGTCAACTGGTACAGGTAGTCGCCCATCGGGGCCGACTTCAGGTACACCACCAACTGCTCCAGCTTCATTTGCCGCAGCACCCCTTCCAGCACCACGAAGGGGAGCTGCAGTTGCTGGGCCACTTGACGCCCGGTGGCCGCGCCCAGGGCCAGCAGGTACTTCATGGCCAGGGCTTCGATCTGCACCTGGGCCAGACCGGTATCCTCCAGCGTCTGCGGCTCCGGGGGCACGAAGGGGGTGTTGAACGGGTTGTCGGCCTGCTGGGGAGATTCCGGGGCCTGATCCGCAGACTTCTCCTGGGGCACAAGCTCTTTGCGGGAAAGGGGCCGGGTGCAGCGGATCGGCTCCTCGGGGTGTATTTGCGGGACCGGGGGAGAGGATTCCTCGGATTCTGCCGCCGCTGCGGTCTCCGCGGGCGAAGACTCCGCAGCCGTCCGGGCCGAGCCCTGGGAGGCCAAACGCTGAATCCGCTCCAGCATCGCCTGGAGCTTGGGGTCTTCGGGCTCCTGGGCCGGGTCCGAGCTGGGCGGGGGTTGCTGCCCACTCTGCGATACCACCGAGGCCACACGCTGGCTCCACCGCGAAGCGGAATCGGCCATCAGATGCTAAACTCCTGACGCGAAAAGGGTTTGGCACGCCATGGGCATGCAGCACGGGGGGAAACAGCTCTGTCGGCGGTCGCCGAAGAGGGCTCACTGCCCGAAGGCTCCCAGGCGCCTTCGGACAGTGCTGCCTTGCAACCATAGGTCGCCCCCGCAGAACGGTCAAATGCGGCAAGAACCGAACAACCCGGCAACGCAGCCCGCGGAGAGCCCCCCGCGTCAGCGGGGGGAGAAACAGAACACGCCGTGCGGCTTGCGAAAGGAGCTTCCGCTCCGAAGGTCTTGGGTCTTGGGTCCTGGGTCTTGGGCGGGAGCTTCCGCTCCGGGGCAAGAACAAGCGTTTATTCTCGAAACGGCGAGCCGCCAGCTTCAGCTGGCGGAGAAAAATAACGCAATGCACTTATTCGGCTCTCCCCGGGCCCCAAGCCCGGGGCTCGCCAGACAAAAATCAACTCTTTTGCTCTGGAAACGCTTCGTCTTGTGCTAGCACGCTAAACACGTACCCAGCTTTAGCTGGCGGAGAACGGCGAGCCGCGCACCGTCAGCCCGCGGTTGAACAGCGAGCCGGGAGCACGAGTTCCCGGAGGGAAGCCATATTCCGCGGAGCGAAAAAGCCGCGTTCAAGAAGCACTCTCTTCTTCGCCCGGTTTTTCTTCCTCGGCTGCCGCTTGCTCCGGGCTGGTCTCGGCTTCCGCAGAGGCTTCGGCAGCAGGCGGTTCTTGCTGGGAGGCTTGCTCTTCCTCGGCGGGCTTGGCCTCTTCGGCCGGAGCCTCGGCAGCCGGGGGCGTTTCGGCCTGGTCGCTTTGTTGGG
>JALSGI010000278.1 GCA_026982835.1 Planctomycetota bacterium
CAGACGGCCGTTGAAGTACACCTCGCGGGCGTCGTCCACCCCTTCGACAAAAAGCGTCAACGGGCGGCCTTTCCAGCTTGCGGGCACTTCCACCGCGCAGCGGTACCAGTGCGTGTAGATGCCTCGGGCATAACGTCCCTTGGGCGCCTTGGACCACGCCTGGGGCACCTGCACCACGTGCCAGACCGAAGGCGGTTCCTTGGCCCCGGCCAACAGGCTCCAGCAACCGAGGGCAACCAACGCAACGGAAGTGAGCGGCAGCAGGAAGGATCTTGGCAGGCGGGTCATTCTCGGTGGGTCCTTTGGCTTTGGAGGGCAAGCAATCGCAAACTTACACTTGCAGTTCGCCGTCGAGGAGCAAAAGCTAGCGATTCTGCTTCTTCCGGCGAGCCGCGTGTGTCAGCACGCGGTTTTTCCAAGCAGCACCGCAGCACTTTATGGGCGCCGGCGGCTCGCCGCCGCGCGAGTTCTCCGCATTATAACTTCGCTTGCTTGCACAGTGCACTGCGGGGGCTGCAAGCCCGCATGCAGCCGCATCGGACTATGTATCGGACTACCGCGATGCTGCCTGCGGCACGCGCCGCAGCGTGTAATAGGCTTCATCGGGCCAGAGCCGCTTGCCGCCAGGAGCAAGCGGGCCCAGGTGGAACTCATACACAAAGCCCTGCCGCAAACGGCCCAGGTGCAGGCGGACGCTACGGTGGTCCGGAGCCAGCTGCACTTGCCGCACCGGCTCGCGCCGCCGATCCACATCATCCCCGCCGTAGGCCGGGGTGCGCACGCGGCGGAAGGACCACACCTGGTAGGCTTCCCGGCCGGCGGCAAGCTTGGCATCCACCGGAGCGGTGAAGCGAATCTCAAACCCTTGGGGCCGAGCCAGCACTTCCGCTATGCCTACAGGCCAGCTGCCCTGCGGGCGAAAGACCACCACGGTGCCCTGATTGTTCCCGCCGCCCCAGGCGCTGTCGCGCATGTTGCCCACATACAGCTCGCCCCGGGGCGAGACGGCGCAGACCACCGGCCCCAACAGCGGCGGATCGTTCTCTGCTTCTGCCGGCACGGTGAAAGGGTACACGGCCCCCTGGACCACGCCCTGGACCTCTTGCAGTGTAAACCGCACCAGGCGCTGCAGGTTGTACTCGCAGCCGACCAGATGGCCCTCGTAGGGGCCGAACACCCCCCGGCCCAGGCGCTTGCGCACCGCAGACGGGGTCCGCAGCAGGCACAGGCCGTTGACGCTTCGGGTCCAGGGGTGCGGCACGGCCACTGCGGGCCCTTCCACCGGCGGGAACTTCGCCCCCGGGCGGCGCTCCACCTGGTTGGGAAATCCGTACCAACGGCCCGGCAGCACGTGGTTCAGCTCGTTGAATGGGGTGTAGTTGCCCTGGTTGTCCGTCGTGAGCAGCCGGCCCTGGGAATCGAAGCAAATGCCCATTGGGAAGCGGAACCCTCGGGCCAGCACCTCGGGGCGGAAACTCCGCGGGTCTTGCGCACTGGGGCGCCGGGGCACCAGACGCAGCACCGTGCCTCGCCAGCGAGCGGCCACCAGCGGGCGATCGTCTTGCTGGCAGGCAAGCGAGATGTAGTAGCGGCCTTGGGCGTCCCGGGGCAGTCCCACGGCCCAGTCGTGGTAGTCGCGCGTGTGCCCCCAGCCGCTGGCCAAGGTCTGCACCAGCTCGGCCCGGCCGTCGCCGTCGGCGTCGCGCAGCCGCAGCAGGGCGTACTTGTTGATCACGTCCACGCCCTCCGGCCCCACGTGCAGCCCGTAGGGAGCGGCCAGCTCGTCGCTGAACACCCAGGCCACCTCGGGCAGATGGTCGCCGTCGCGGTCTTCGGCCAGCCACACCCGGCCTTTGAGCGAGGCGATATAAAGCCGCCCCCGGGAGTCCCAAGCCAGGCCCGTGGGCATCATCTCCACCGGCAGAGGCAGTCGGTGTCCGGTAAACCCCGGCAGCACGCCTTCCAGCCGCCGCGGCTTGCTTGTGGCCGCGGGAGGTTGCGGCTGCAAGTGCCGATCGGCGGCAAAAGCCGCCCGGTAAACGATCTTCCAGTGCAGCTCCCCCCCGGGCAAAGCAGCCAGGGTGGGCACTCCGCAGGCCAGTTGCCAGGTAAGGGAGTTGCCCTTTCTTGCCCCGGCTTGTGCCGGGTGAAGCTCCACCGTGCAGCCGGGGCCGTGGGCCAGGAGGGCTTGCGCCCCGTTGGCTTTACCGGTTTGCCACTTCCAGGGGGCGGCTCCGGGGGAGAACGCCAGGCGTGCCCCTGGCGGTGCGCCCCGCAGGCGAAGCTCCCGGCTCCAGGTGCGCCCCGCCTCGGCCGAGCCCAGCCGTGCCGGCACGCGCCAGGTTTCTTCCACCTCCAGCGGCAAGGAACCCGGCGGCGGTTTTTCTTCCGCCCCCAGGGCTTTTCCGCCGGGGGTGAGCAGCAGGCGGTAGCGAAACCGAAGCCCTGCAGGGATGTGTTCCCAGGCGTCCACTTCGGTGACAAACTGCCCTCGCCGTGCCGGAAGCAACATTTGCCCGCGGTGGTAAAGCACAAGCGGTGCTGGGGCATCGCTCTGGGCGGCAGCCCACAGGGGCACCGAGCCCGGTTCCCAGTACCAGGTCTTGCCCCGGGTGCGCTGGTAGGCCACATCGCCCAGCCACCAGGCGCCCAGGCGCCCCGTAGCCAGGTCCAGCAGCACGTTGTGGCGGTTGGGCAGCCCCACCAGCAGCGGCTTGAGGAAAGCCGTGCGGCCCTGCGGGTCCAGCTCCACCACGTCGGTGAGCACCACGGCTGGTTCTTCGGGGCGCTGCGGGTTGTTGTGGCGGCGGACCACGCGCACCGGGTCGGGCTTGGGCGGACGGAACTCCGGCAGGTTGAGCACACGCCACACGGCCTCCAGTTGCCGCGCCAGGTCCCCTTCGAGCACCCCAGGCACCGGGGAGACCAGGGCCGGCATTTCCATTCGCGGTACCAGCCGCGAAGGGTTGGGCATCCAGCGCCAGTACCAGTTGCGGCGCACGCGGCGGCCAAGCAGGGCCAGGTCCGGCCCGCGGCTTTTCAGCTCCACCTGCCCCGGTTCCACCGGACCCACCTGGTGGCAACTGGTGCAACCAAAGCCCGAGCCGGTAACCAGCCGCGCCCCGGCGGCTAGCAGCTGTTCCCGGGCGATGTGTTGCAGGTCCACCTCGGGGGTGGGGGCCTGCGGCGGCACGCGGTCCTTGGCCTTCAGGTAGGCGGCCAGTTCCCGGCGTTCTTCTGCCGAAAGCTCAAACCGCGGCATGCGCACCACCAGCCAAGGGCGCACCGGCCGGCGACGCCCTTGCAAGGCTTCTTCCAGGGCCGGGTCGGTGAGTTTGTCCCCCACGCTCAGCAAGGCCGGGGGCTTCATCGCCGGAAGCACCTGCCCCAGCTCGGCCTGTTCGGCGGCCACCTGCTGGGCCACCGGCTCGATTCCCTGGAAGCGATCCCGAGCATGGCAACCCGTGCAGTTGTGCTCCACCAGCAGCAGCCAGCCGCGTTCCAGCCCGGGAGCCGCGGAACTGCGGGCGTTTTTCCCTGCTGAAGCCACGGATTGGGAGAGCTGATCGTAGTAATGCCGCAGTATCTTCCGGGCCTCCCGAGGCAGCTCGTAGCCGGGGCGATTGCGTGCCGGGTCCGGCGAGCCAAGGCACCCTTGCTCCCAGCGGCTGGTTGGCCCCAGGGGCGGCAGCAGCCCTTCGAGCGGTTTTTCCCCTTGTGGCAGGCGATGACACGCCCCGCAGCGAAACCGCCGCACCAACTGCCGGCCTTGTTGCACCAGAGCGGCAGAAAGCTGCTTGGGGGCCGGACCATTGCCCCCCTGGCCCCTGCCC
>JALSGI010000279.1 GCA_026982835.1 Planctomycetota bacterium
TGGGGGGGGCAGCAGGGTCGGCCCTTTTTGCTCTGGTGGGGCGCCTGCTGCCAGGCCGAGGTGCCGGGGCTTCGTCTTTGCCTGCGCCGCTTGCCGCCGGGCCGAAAACGCTTTGAGACTGTTGCCCGGAAACAACAGGGCGGCTGCTGCGGTTGCTGTTTCGGGGAAACAGCCTCTGGACCGGAGAAGCGCTTTTCTGCTTGGATCGCAGGCGGATAAAGTGGCTGCAACCTGTTGACTCCGTTGTAGTTCCGGTCAGCAGCCGGGCATCCTGCGGCAATCCGGCTGGGCTTGGCACCCAGGTTGCATAACTCCCGGCAGCATTACCCCCTGGGCAAAGCCCCCGTTCCTGGTTGCTGTAAGGAGCCGCTTGCCGATGCACGTAAAAGACCTGTTGCGCCTGGCGGTGGATGTGGTGCTGGGAGCCCCGGCCGCTTCGTCCCGTGGCAAGGGAGTGCCTGCGGAGCTAGTCAACCAATACTGGCTGGCGGCCAAGGGGTGCCAGGACTTGTGGTTCCACCAGATGAAGCGTTACCGGGACGAGTTCCCCCAAGGCGACCCGGAGGCAGCCCGCCGGGCGTGGAAACGGCTTCGCTGCGTGTTGGAAGAAATCCTGGCCGGGGAGGTGCTGGTGCGGACCTGGGCGGCGGCAGTCTCCTGGTGGGAGCAGGGCCGGCCGGCCGAAGCCGAGCCGGTGGTGCGCAGCGTGGTGCTGGGGCACACCGAGGCCCGACTGCGTGCCACCATGCTGCTGCTGCACGCTCCCGGGGTGCCGGCCCGGGAGGCCGCCGAGCTGAACCAATTGGGCAACCGGGCAGCCCGCTGGTGCGACATGCTCATCGGGCGGCTGATGCTCCACGGGGCCAAGGAGCATTGGGCCTGCAACCCCGGCCGGGCGGCCGAGTACGCCCAGGACCTGGCCACCGGAGCCGCCGACACGCCGCCGGCGGTGGTGCGCAAGCTGTTGCGAGCCTCGTTGCAACGGGCCTTCTGGCCCTTGCTGCAAAGCCCGGCCGCCTGCCCCCGGCTGATCGAAGGTATCTTCTACAGCATCTCGCCCTTGCTGCCTGCTCCGGCCTTGGGCAGCTCGCCGCATGTGGACTTTCGCGCCCGCTGGGAACACCGGCTACAAAGCGTATCGGATTACGCCCAGGGGTTGATCGATCAACTGCTGGCCCTGGATCACGGCGAAGAGGTGAAGGAAGAAAAGAACACATGAGGGCCAGCTGAAGCCGGCGGGTGGCCGGTTTTTCCATGCACCCATCTACGCGTTCTTTTTTCGTCGGCAGGCCTGACCACACACTCTGCTCGTACCCCTAGGGGGCCGCACTCTGCAGGCGGATCTATGAGCACTGCGTCACCAGCACTTTCATCGAGGCGTGCGAGACGGCCGTTTGCGTCGGGCCGGCCGGGGAGCGATTGGCCGGAAACGTGGCCAGCGTAGCATCGCCCACCAGGAACACGTTGAAATCCCGACGCAGGTTCTCGTAACCGGCCGTGGTGTTGCAGACGCACATGTCCGTGGCATAGCCGCAAAGCAGCACATGCCGCACCCCTAGGACTGCAGGAACTCTCGCAACGCGGCGTAGACCTGGCGGTCGTACAGCACGACGTCATCGGGGTGATAGGTGATCTCCCGCACCAGCGGGATTGGCAGCTCCCAAAAGCCCGGGCTGTTGAACCGCCGGGCGTCCAGGCCGGGCAACTGCTTGAAATAATCCACCACCGGCAAGCGGTCGCTGAGCTTCATCTGCTGCGGTACCGCTGGCCCCTGGTAACGGTGTTTGCGCAGCACCTGTAATAACTGCCGGTAGCCTTCGCGACGCTGCTGCTGGCAGGGGCGGTGCTCCGTGGAGCGATACACCTGGCGACGTAGCGGGTCCAGCCCGCCAGGCAGACTGTAGAGCACCACGCGCACATGGGGGCGTAGGCGTTTCAGCAGCGGATCGAGCAGCTGCCTCACATGTTGGCGGTAGATGCTGGTGCTTTTCCGGCGTGCAGAAGAAGGCGGTTCCGGTCGGATCGGGGCTGCGCCATCCCTGGCCGTCGTCGATCTCCCAGGGATGCACCACCATCAGGGCCGTTTGGCGGCCGTCCAGGTGGTTGTCCATCTCAACGATCCCCCGCGCGTGGTAGCTGTATCGCCAGGTGCGCACATGCCGCGTCGCCTGCGGCTCACGCACCAGCGGGGGAGCACTCCAGCGCTGCTCGAACTCCAGCGGGGCTACGAACTGGGGCCAATCGGCCAGCACCGGCCGCGGGGCCTCGACCGGCCGCAGTCGATGCTGGTAGATGCGCTGCTGGGCCGAAAGCCCCGCGGGAGCCAATGCCCAAGGCCAGCCCCAGCAGGAGCCGGTCTAAACAACGGCAAGAAGGCACGAGGTGAACCATTTTCATTTTTTCCCAGGAGAGAGGGATCTTACACACTCGAGGGTGGACAAGCGGCAACTGCCGCCCATCATGTCCCCCGCCCCGACCCGCAGCAAGTTGACAGCCCTGCAGGGGGCGAATAATCTATTCCCAGAAGTCAGCTTGCTTTTAAAATCTATTCCTAATCGGAATCAAAACATCCCATGACCCAACCTGAAAAGACCACGCGGCGGCAAGCACTTGCGACCTTGGCGGCCGCTCCCCTGGCGCTGGTGGCTGGGCAAGCCAAGGCCGAGCACCCCCCGGAGGTGCAAAAGAAGTTTCAGCCCGAAGAGCACTGGCGCAAGCGGATCACCCCACCGCAGGACGGCAAACGCTACGGGTGGTTTGTGGATACGCGACGCTGTTTCGGTTGCCACGGCTGCGAGGTGGCTTGCAAGGCCGAAAACGACGTGCCGCTGGGGCACTTCATCCGGCAGACAATCTACAAGGACGTGGGCACGTTTCCCCAGGTGAAGCGGCATTTTTTGCCCGTCACCTGCCAGCACTGCGAGGAGGCCCCCTGCATCAAGGCCTGCCCTTGCGGAGCGCTGCACAAGGGCCCCGGCGGCTCGGTCGTGGTGGATTACAACCTCTGCTGCGGTCACGCCGCGTGCGTGGAGGTGTGCCCGTACGGGGCCATCTACCTGGACCCGGTGGCCGGGCAGGCGGTGAAGTGCCACAACTGCTACCACCGGCTGGAGGTGGGCATGGAGCCGGCCTGCGTGGCCACCTGCCCGGCCCAGGCGCTGTACTTCGGCGATCTGAATGATCCCAACTCGCCCGTGGTGCAGGCGATGAAACGAGCCCAGGAGCAGGGCGAGACGCTCGTGCAGCTGCGTCCCCAGCGAGGGACGCGCCCCCGGGCCTGGTACGCTGGCCAGGCTGCCCACCAGGCCGAAGACCGCATCCCCCAGGAAGGCGAAAGCTACGGCGTGGAGACGTACAACATCCACCGCTGGAAGGAAGAGAACGAGTCGCCGCCGTGATTGACTTGCGGCGTGCGCCGGAGCTTCCGCTCCAGAGGTCTTGGGTCTTGGGTCTTGGGTCTTGGGCGGGTGCTTCCGCACTGATGCAAGAATAAGCGCTCGTTTTCGCAACGGCGAGCCGCCGGCGTCAGCCGGCGGTTGGTGAAACATACGCCACTTACCACAACAACCGCATGCCCGACGATGCGGCTCGCCAAGGAGCTTCCGCTCCAGTGCGAGAATCGGCTTGCGACTTGCGCCATGCGACTTGCGCAAGGTGCTCCCGCACCGGGCAGGAACAAAGCGCGTTTGTGAGAAACAACGTGGATAGTGAACCTGCGGCTCGCCAGGAGGCTCGCCCTTGTATCTTGAAATTCGCCCCATTCCAGGACAAAACCATGCCAGAAGTAGGTGACCAGTTCATGGGTAAGCGGGG